>JACDAE010000571.1 GCA_013695595.1 Ktedonobacteraceae bacterium
CGTCATCGGCTCTCCTTCGTTTTATGCCGCTAAATTGAGCACTCAATCCTTATCAAAACATCTCCTCAAATTTTTCAGTGGCATCATTTTATCTAATAGATGAAGGGCCTGTGATATTGCTAAAATAGCTCGATCTCCTCTTCTTTCAAGTGCAACAATCCACGCGTCATGCCATCTTCGTCAACAAACTCGACCTCATATTCATAATGAGCCGAATCGTTGGTATAGACCGCAACAATGGTTCCTCTATCCCCAGCAACCAGGTCGACAGATGGCGCATCTCGCCATGTTATTGAACTTTGTGCTGGAATATTGTGTTTGAGTTTGACCGCATCGTTTTCATGAAACATTGGTTGTGCCTACTCTGGCTCTTTTCGACAATTAAGAAGCTTATTTATGCCGTGTGATAACCACTCAGGTTCTCTCTTTAGTATCCTTCTCCTTTTCCTGGCGATAATGTCCTGCCTGGAGTTGCTCGAAATCCTCTGGTTGCCATATATGACCATCTAATTTATCCACGCTGGCAAATAATATACCAGGGATGCGACCTTCCTTCACCCATTCCTCTGAAACTGCTCCAAAGGTCCAGGCCACCGGTTCCTCTCGTACAAGATGAACAGGACCAAGAGTATGATCAGGAATGCGTGCCACGTGCAACTCTGCAATAACACGCTTTGCAATGGTTTCTGCCTGCTCACGAATAATCCCAGGTTTTCGATAAGCGGCAAGAACGATATACCCATTTGCCTTCCGAGACCTCAATAACTGAAAAAGAGTCGTTGCAACATCATCGGTCAAGTCAAGCTCCAAAAACCCTGGCCCAGGTGAACGCTGTAATATTCTCTTTTGTACATCCGGATCAGCCAATGCTGGCACTTTTTGCATCAGTTCGTCAAGTGCTGGCAATGTTCGACATCCTATGAAAAGATAAATATCGTACATTTTATCTATCTCCATCTCAAACATTCAAAACGATTTTTGATCTAACAATAAGACAACACATCTCCTCTTTACGGAGTAGGAATAACTGCCTTTCCATCCCATTGTTGCATAAAGTCTTGTATGGTAACCTTGTAGGTTGAACCTGCTGGATCACGAATTAGGACCATATCATCTTCGATACCATCTACGGCGACTGCATGCAAACCACCCCCAGGGAAACTGACGGAAGCAATAGCCGAATCCCCATTTGCTGTAGCGGCTCCAAGTTCGTCAATAGTCAAGTTTGTTCCATAGGTATATGATGGTGTATCAAGACCAAGCTCATTAAGTGCCTTGGGAACATCCTTCAGATATCCGCCTTCTATCGCATCTACATTAGCGGCTTCCCGAACATATGCTTCTGGTACATCTATACCACCGTCACTGAGTACCATCCTACAGCTAGCCGAAGCAACGGGGCTATGGTTCTCCAGGCTATCAGCATCAGCGTCCTGGGAAACATGGGCAATACACGCCCTATGGAGATCGTTTCGCAGGGGCAATCTTACTGACAGAGATGCTCACATGGTGGAATCCATTGATACGTGGGTTGACGCCGCCGAGTGCATCAACGCTCTTTCAACCTGAAGAATTGCAACAATCGACCGGTCCGCGCTGGCAGATGGTACGTGACCTGCTCTGGTCTCTTGACAAAGCAGGGGCGCTCCTTGATCTCTTCGATGCGGCCTGGCATGCGCCAAATCCTCAGCAGTGCCCGGACTTTCTGCGCTGGGTTGCCACTTTACAACGCCTGGCTCTGGCTAATGCTTCCACGCCCTTTCCTTCTTCATCTCCCTATCTGAGATCGAGATATACAGAACAAGATGCCTGAGGTTGCTACACCGATGCATTTCGCTCAGTCTGGTCCTGGGAAAAGGGGCAATGACGTTTGGTAGAATCCTTATCATTGTTCACCATAATAATGAGCAAGGGTTTTCATAAGGTGGCCCATTTTAGGATGTTCCGGCTCGACATGCGGCGTCACACCCAGTTGTTGCATGACTGCGGTACATGTGGGGCCGACAGAAGCAACAATGGTCTTATCTTTCAATGCTTGCTTTAGTTCGTCTGCTACGCCCATCTCCTGCGCGATAAGAAACAGGTGGCGAGCCTGGATCTGGCTGGTGAAGACGATAGCATCAACGTGGCCTGCGAGTAGCTCACGAATCAGTTCTTGCATCCCACTGATGTCGGGTGGCAGCAACCATTCATACAGGCACACCTCATTAATGATGGCTCCCCTTTTCTGCAGTTCCTCCATCAAAAACACGCCGCGCTCACCATAATGCACGACGCCAACGTTGACGTTCTGTACATCAAATGGGGCAATGGCTGCGAGGAGTTCATGGGTGGTATAGGGTTCTACGGCATTGGCGGCGATCGGTATTTCGTTGCGCCTGAGCACGGTGGCTGGTTTGGGACCCCGGCTGATAACCGTTATTTCGCGCAATGCTGAAAGTACGGCAGGAAGCTGATTCGAGTGCTCAGCTTCACGTAACAAAGCGGTGACTCCTACTCCAGTAAAGAATACAACTATCTGTAATTTTTTATTGACTAATGCATCAATAAAAAATCCACCCTGCCCACCTTCGCGTGGAGCTTCCCGTACGGCGGGTACACTGTAGGGATCTCCTTCGTAGCGACGTACAAGATCCGCCATTTCGCCCGTCATGCGAGCTTCGAGAAGAGCGACACGCGCTCCTTTCAAACTATCCATGTATTTTCTTCATCCCTTGTCTCATTAATCCAAAGCGAGCAACACATCTCCATCATCGTTCACCTGTACAGTATATACTTTTAAGGCCTGGCATGGGTTTTCGATAGGTTGGCCGTTTGCCAGATTGACCTTGAAACTACGGAACGTTTTCAATATCACGCACGTCTATCTTTACAGCATAGGTTTCTATAGGAAGAAATATTTTATATCTTAATTTTTAATTGTTACTTTGGAGATTTATCATGCATTTAAATCATGCCAAGCAACAAAGGCTATTGCATAGTTTGATAAGGATTTTAAAGAAGCCTCTATGGACTCTTCCCATTGTATGTATGATCATCATATCCTGTAACTTTTTCCAGCAACCATCCTCACCTCCAAAAGTTATAGCATGTGGGACTATTCCCAATCCATTGCCACGAGACGCTTCCTCTGTTCAACCACTAGGAACCTGCTTTTGGGACGCATTTCGACAGTGCCAGGCAGCCACCTTGACTTACACTGATCAAGAGGAAAAGACACATATCTTTTCAATCAGTAAAAATATGACACAATGTAAAATTTCTGATACTGTACAGCAAACAAAAGGCTCACAAAAGACCTTTACTTATACATGTACACAACTACAAGCATTTCGTGGTGGGGCGGGTGCGCTTATATTTATAAGCTGTGCTAAAGATAAAAACATCACTGTGCCTATTAATAATGCTATCCAATAAGGAAACAACCCTATATATTATCCTGATCCTTATTGTCTGCCTGAGAACGCACAACGAGCACGTATGTAACAGTATCCCACGAGTTGTGGATACCGATGAATAGGAACAGAACCGTGGCAGCACCAACGATAAAAAGTGCAGGATCAGGATTGCTCATAAGGAGAAATGCGGCAACGAAGATGCCACTATACGAAACAAGTGGCAATATCGTATGCCACAACCAATCTTCCATCACCGGTTGATATTGCATCTGATGGCGAGTGCGTTGTATCACAATGATGATATATAGTATGCCTCCCAGCCCGATAAGCCCAAGGAGAAGAGCGACATTCCAGAGCGCCGGCCATGGAGCGCTAATAAGCACGGCAACGAAGAGGGCAACACCAAAATGCACAACGGTTGGCGTGCCAAATGCTCCCTGAGTTTCATTCCCCTTCTGCAT
>JACDAE010000572.1 GCA_013695595.1 Ktedonobacteraceae bacterium
CGCTCACGCAGATCCTGCGCCAATGTGAGCATATCTGCAAAGGTTGCGCCCAACGGCATAACCAGAAATACGGGCAAGCCGTTCTCGATAGTCGCAATCGGGCCATGGCGGAAGTCTGCCGAGGAATAAGCCGTTGCCATAAGGTATGTGAGTTCTTTTAGTTTGAGCGCCAGCTCAAAGGAGGTTGCATAGTTGTAGCCGCGTCCAATGGTGATGCAGCGATCCATATAGCGATACCGTTCGACGGCTTGCATGATCGGTGTGGAGAGGCGCAACGTTGCCTCTAAGGCGGTCGGCAATTGTTGGGTCTCTTCCATATGGCGTGGATCATTGCTCAAGGCCGCTGCAAATAGCGCCATTACTGCGAGCTGCGCAGTATATGTCTTGGTTGCGGCAACACTTTTTTCGGGGCCTGCGTGTAGCTCGATAACGTGATCGGCCACCGCTGCCAGGGGAGACGAGCCATCATTGGTGATTGCCAGCGTGGGGCGTCCCTGCCGCTTGCCTTCTTCGAGGACGGCGATGATATCTGGTGATTGGCCCGATTGCGAGATACCAATCACCAGCGCACCCGCCATGCGTATCCTGGCCTGATACATGGTCAGGAGAGAAGGGGCAGCCAGTGCCACCGGGTAACCGGCCAGCGTTGTCCAGGCGTATTTTGCATAGGTTGCAGCATGATCCGATGATCCACGTGCGGCAATCAGTGCATAGTCAAATGGAGGAAGTTGCGCGACGATCTGTTGAATATGATGGGTCTCGCGTTCCAGTAAACGCGCGATAACTTCTGGTTGGCTTTCGATTTCCTGTTGTAGCAAAGAGATCATTGTGGCTCCTTTATTGGACGTGCTGAAACGCATCCAGACAAACTATCTGAAGAAACGGCTAACTGCTGTTCCATCAAATTCTACAACAATCCGGTATAGTGGTCTAGATGTCTTGACAAATAAACCAGAACAGGGTAAAGTCTATCTCATAGATGGATCTTGATGCATGGCGGGTCTCCGTCCTTTGGAGGGGAACCAACGGATAGGGGCGTGCCCTTTGCGACCGCCCGCCCGCCAGGGGACAGTATTCATCGGAGAATGGGCAGGTTGCAAGGACACGCCCCTATCCGGTAGCATTTGCATACGGAAGTATGGAGGACATATAGCGCAGGTAAGCGTATTCCATGGTCAATGTCCGAAAGGAGGGATAAAAAATAAAGCGCGATCCTTTTAGGATGTTCACGAAGGCACACAAAATTATTTCATCAGAAGCACTGAACAGATCCATTTATCCAGCGGTAGGAGGTTGTCTATGACGCTCAATACTCTCTCTGTGGCACCTTCAGGGGTGAAAAGCAAAAAAACAACGCTATTATTGGGCTTACTGGTCGTTTTCACGTTGCTCCTTGCGGCCTGTGGCGGTAGTTCTCAGCAAAATGGCTCATCTGCTAGCAAGCATATTCTCACCATCGCGACCCAGTCCTACGACTTTGCGCAGGCGGGTTTCAACCCTTACAACGGCCATCCGAATGCCGGTGCTGCCGGATTGATTTACGAGACGCTCGACTTTGTGAATGTGAATGATGGTACCTTCACACCGATGCTGGCCACCAGTTATGCCTGGAATGCTGACAACACGCAGGTCACATTCAACATTCGTCAGGGCGTGCAATGGAACGATGGCAAACCGTTCTCGGCCCAGGATGTCGCCTTTACCTTCGACGAGCTGAAAAAGTATCCAGCAGCCGATGCCAACGGTGTCTGGACCTATCTCAGCAGTGTGACTGCAAGCAGTGCAAGTACGGTTGTGATGGCCTTCAAGAAGGCGTATCCTCCTGAACTGGTGACGCTTGCCGGACATGTCTATATCATCCCACAACACGTCTTCGACTCGGCTGGTGATCCCACACAGTATCTTACCGATCATCCAGTCGGCACTGGTCCTTTCAAATTGACCAGCTATCAGCCAAACGTAGCCGTTTATGACAAGAATTCCAGCTACTGGCAGGCCAGCAAGGTAAAGGTTGATGAGGTTCGCTTCCCAGAGTACAAAGACAATTCTACCCTCCAACTCGCGTTGCCTAAGGGTACTGTTGACTGGGCAGGGTACTTCTCACCGACACTGAACCAGGACTATGTTCAGAAAGATCCAGCTCATAATCACCTCTTTATGGATGCGATCAATCTGTACTCGATCTGTGTTAACCAGAAAGACCCCGTTGTTGGTGGTCAGGCTGGCCTCCCGATTCGCCTGGCGCTGAGTGCGGCTATCGATCGTGCCCAGATTGCCCAGCAAGCCACCGCTGGCCTGGAACCTCCGGGAAGCGTAACAGGCCTTGTACTGCCAACTGCTCAGAGCTGGCTTGCTCCGCAGTATGCGAGTCTTTCGACTGGTGCGGATGCTACCACCGCGAAGAGCCAACTCACAGGTGCGGGCTGGAAGCTTGGTTCTGACGGCTACTACCAGAAGAATGGAAAAGATTTGACGCTTGCACTGAGAAGCGTTGATACCTATTCCGATTGGAATGCGGCGGCCCAATTGATTGCTTCCGAGGCCAAAGCTGTTGGCATCAAGATCAATAATGTCACGGTGGGTGAGAACGACTATTACACCCTGCGTACCGATGGCAAGTATGATTACCAGATGATGTTCTGCGGCATGGTTGGTGGTCCTACACCATACTACCTGTACAATCAGTATCTCAACAGCACTGGAATTGGCAATGGCAAGTTCAACTTTGTGGCCTGGAATAACCCTGCAACGGATCAGTACTTGAACCAATACGCCTCAAGCACTGATAAGACCACACAAATGCAGGCGATCCAGGGCATTCAGAAAATCTTCGTCGAAAACCAGCCATTCATTCCTTTGTGGACTGGCGCGGACTACGACGAGTACTCCACCCGCCATTTTACTGGCTGGCCTGATCAGAGCAACCCGTATTCCAGTGGTAGTCCTAACACTGCCCCTGATTACGAGCAGGTTATCCTGCATCTGACACCCGTTTCGTAGCGACTCGTTTCGACCGCGTCCGCGATTGATCGATCCGGGCCACCATCCCTAAATGGCGGACGCGATGCATGCAATTAAAAAATGTAGTCCGGATACCTGGATCGTGGACCAAACACCAATCACGGTAGGGAAGCCATTTATTATTACGTGGCAGACGATTGATGGAGCATGGCGGCAT
>JACDAE010000589.1 GCA_013695595.1 Ktedonobacteraceae bacterium
CTATACGCTAGCAGACGGAGAACCACCATGACAAAACTCCGAGGATTGATTACGGAAGCCAACCCAGAGGAAGCAGCCTATCTTACTCAGAACTTACAGGATGTTATCGAGGTACAGGCGGTGACGGAAACACTGGCCGACATCAATAGCGAGCATCTGCAAAACATAGAAGTTCTTATCCCGTTCATTCATACCAAAGTGGGTCGATCTGAACTTGAGGGCATGCCAAAACTCAAATTTATCGCCACACGCTCGACCGGTTATGATCATATTGATCTTGCCGCTGCAAAAGAACGCGGAATTCTCGTCGCCAATGTTCCTGGCTATGGGGAAACGGCGGTAGCTGAATTTACCTTTGCTTTGATGCTCACTCTTTCGCGCAAGGTCCATCAGGCATACGCACGCACACAACGCAGTGATTATACCCTGGAAGGGCTGCGTGGCTTCGATCTTTACCACAAGACATTGGGTGTTGTAGGGGCAGGAGCAATCGGCCTGCATGTGATACGCATCGCAACTGGCTTTGGCATGAACGTTTTGGCTTATGATGTTATGCAAAATCGTTTGCTGTCAGAGGTGTTGGGGTTCCGTTACGTCGCACTCAACGAACTGCTCGCGCAATCAGATATTATCACCTTGCATGCGCCGGCAATCGCTCCCACGTATCATATGCTCAATCATGAGACCTTTGCACACGTCAAACGCGGAGCCTATCTGATCAATACCGCGCGGGGATCACTCATCGACACGACCGCCCTCGCCTGGGCATTGGATACCGGTATCCTGGCCGGGGCTGCCCTGGATGCAACCGAGGGCGAAGAGTTTTTGCAGCATGAGGAAGAATTATTGACCCAGGCGGACTCCGAGGAAAAGTTGAAACTGTTAGTACGCAACCATGTCTTGCAACGCCGACCCAACGTCATCATCACCCCACATATCGCCTTCGACTCAGAAGAAGCCCTTCGTCGCATCCAGGATACCACCATCGAAAACGTCAAAGCTTTCCTGGCACAGACACCAGCCAATCTAGTGAAAGCATAGTGCAATCATTATCTGGGCTTGCTAAACAAGAAGCTGCTGTGCGGCCTTATAAAAATTTTGGGCGGCAGTCGCGACTGAAGCCTTCTTAGCACCCACGTGGCCAGCCTCATTCCCAAATATGGTGGCAATCTGGCTGGCTTGAGGTGGATCAAGGACCTCTTTTACTCTAATCGTATTGCCAGCCGAGATCGCATTTGTAAAAGCGACCTCTTGCTTTTGCGCATTCGTCAGACCGGGCGCGAGCAGAACCTGAGCCTTCTGCGATCCTGGAATACCGCGCTCAATCCCGATAGATTTAATACCATTGGGATCATTAATCAAGAAATCAACGAAACTTGCGGCCTGCGTAACAAATGGCGTCTGCGCCGAAATAGAAAGGAGCTGAGAAGGCTTGAAATACAAGCCTGGTTGCGGACCAGATGGGATAGATAAAAAGTCTAGCTTATGCTTTACTAATGCCTGATACGCTTCAAACTCGTTGGAGTGGGGCAAGGCAAAGACGGCCTGACCATGTGCGAGTGAAGAATTGGTTGGTCCACTTGCTCCTGAAGCTGCCGCCTGAATATTCGCAGGCACACATCCACCAGTGGTACGTAATGTATTCCAGTACTCAAACCAATCTTCAACATCTTGTATATTAAAAGCCAGTCTCCCATCCACCGTATACAGCTCTTTTCCTCTTTGACGCACCCAGATCTCAAAGACGGAAATATCTCCGCTGGAATCAGCCGAGCCGTATACCTTCTTCTTAAAAGCCTTTGCAATCTCCGTCGTATAGCGGGAATAGTCATCCCAGGTAAGCGTGGCGGGAAGGGTACCAACCCCTGCTTGAGCAAGTAAGACGGTATCATAGATGAGGCACTGATAATTTCCTCCCAACGGTATCCCATAAATAGAATTGTTGGCTTTGCTGCCAGCAAGCATCAATGGATCAAAATCGGACAGGTCAATGGTTTGATCATAAATAAGTTGGGTCATATCAAGCATCAAACCACTTCTAACATATTTTGACAGATACCTCATATCCATCTGGAAGAGTTCTGGCACATTTTTCGCTGCAATATTTGTATCAAGTGCAGGCCAGAACTTATTAAACGCGGTATAGGAAGAGGTGATCGTGATTGTGGGGTGCTGCTCATGAAACATCCCGATGGCTTTCTTGGTCAACTTATCACGGGTCGCTGTACCCCAAAAAGCGAGATGCATGCTGATAGAAGCATTTTGCGCCGAGGAAGGTACCACGCTATCACACCCGACGAGTCCAACGGCAGCAACACTTACCATACCGCCAAGCCCTATTTTGATCACATTTCTTCGACTATAGAGGTCACGCATAAAGTTCTACCTGCTCCTTTTGCATATGGTCAATAAAACCTGCCACGCACAAAGTTTTATCTACTCCTTTTGCATATGGTCAATAAAACCAGACTGGCGATCCACTGGCTGAGCGTCAGATGAGAAGTCCCTTCCCTGTGTACCAACAACCTCGGTGAGCTGGCGTACAATGATCTCCAATTGGGCAGCAGCCTCGTCGGTAGATTTTGCACCAGATGTCAGTTGTTCCATAGCACGTGTCGTCACGCGTAGAGCTGCCGCCAATTTCTCATTTGCACTCTCTTGATGTTTGACCGCAAGATCAACATATTTTGCCGCCTCCGCGATCTCTTTCAAAGATTGATTTAAACGGAAATCTTGAAAGTTGTTGGGTCGTCGCGCCAATTCTGTGCTAAGGCCCGTCAGACGCTGCGCCGCAACACTCGCTGCATTTGTATAGTACCTGATCGATTGCAATGCAACTTGAGATGCCTCAACCATCCACGATTGCTCAGTCGCAACTACCTGCTCTTCATCGGCCAGCGTCTTCAGCGACATACTATTTTTACGCAGAGATGTGACAGAGCGCGTAATCGGCGACGTAATACGTCCCCCTACTTGTAAACCAATCACAAGCGCCAACATAAGCATAATGGTGACAACGATAAAAATACCCAGTAACTGCTGGTCCGCAAGTCCCGTTACAGTACTCAAAGGCTTCAAGACATAATATGTCCAGGGCACCACCGTACTGGTATACCTGGCGGCCTCAAAGGTCTGGTTCTGGTCTATAGGATTAAACGAAAAGATGAGCGGAGCCTGGGCATCATTCTGAATACTCGTCAGTTTTTCATCAGGAAAGCTCTTGACGGCATTCGTGTTGTTTCCATAAAGGTTTTCATTCTTAATGCGCTGCTGAAAATCCAGTGGGGGTTGTACAATAGATGTAAAGAGATACTGCGGATGCTTGAAACCAGAATGATCAGGATTGGTGTACGCAATACGCACGCCATGTTGATCGAGCACAAAGGCATAACTATTCGCACCCTCCTGCTGCGGTGTGGCATCAACGGGTTGCCAGAGTCGATGCAGGCTGAGTGAAGCACGTATAATTCCTACTGGTTGTAATGTCTTATCAACAACACGAGCGTAGAGATCGACCGATGGATTATTCGCCAGAGGATCAAAGAAAACATCTGAAACGATCACTTTTTGGGTGGCTTTAATTTTTTGAGTCATACCCGGTAAAATAAGATAGCTTCCATGTAAAGTGGGGGCGGTGGGATAAGAGAGAATGACGTTATTGTTAAAATCAAGCAGCGACAAACTAATATAATCCGCAATATCTCGGTGTAAAGAGGTAAAAAGCGTATTCGAGGCAGCATCCTTACTATTGCGATCCCCTGCCAACATATTCTTGATCGAGTCCGACTCACTTAACGTCTCTACATCATTGAGGCGTTCAGCCAGGTACGTATCGATCAATTGAACATGCGTTTGTGCGTCTCTTTCCATATCTGCACTGATCTGGGATACCAGCGATGGGCGCAAGAAAATTTCTATACCAACGATGGTCACCAGGAGAGGGATGATGGCGACAGCGACCAGAAGAAGCGAAATATAGATGGAAAGAGAGAAACGCCTCTTCGTGGCACGAGCAACAAAAGACCGGGACATAAGATACACCAATCCTTTACTAGACAACTGACTATTGATGAATAAGGCCCACGCTCTCCAGATCTGCAAGGAGAGCCTGAACTTCTTGAGGATGCCTTCTTAGCAAGGGCGATAACTCCTGTATTGAACGCCTTCCGTCTACTAATAAAAATAATTGTCGATGGATGCGCGCTAGACCAAAACGTTGAAAATCGGGCAACCCTCCCTGTACATACTGAGAACGATAAGGAACAACACCAACAGATAAATGCGCACCTGTATTTTCTTGCCGCCGTTGAGTGCCATTATTCTCTGTACGAGGGGGAGGCAGAGCCGCAAGGGAGGGAGGAGTTGAAGGGAAAGACTCAAACACAAAATGGCAACGCGTCCACATCACAAGTTTTTTAAATGCATCGGCACCTCTCAACTGACCTACACCTGCATCTACAACCTGCCCATCACGAAAAGCGATCTTTCCCTCTTCAGACATGCCTCCAGTCGCATCACGCTGCACGGTGAGTAACCCTGTTTTACGGACAAGCTGAAGGGCTTGAATGACATCAGCGAGTTTATCTGTAGCCGTTCCGCGTGTTTTCATGGTTTATCATTCCACTCAACAGCAATACGTTCAGATCCACGAATGTATGTGTCTCCCACAAAAAATCCCTCCCGTTACCCCACTCCTCCTGATAAACTACTGATTGTCTTGGTGTTCCCTTGTACCCGGCTAGCAGCATAGAGGAATAGTTGTATGGAAATGGGCAAGGCTGCCACGTAAATAAATTGCAATCCGGAGGCGATAAAATTTCCTTTTATCATAGAATCTGTTGCTGGCAGTGACATTCTCACATGCAATAGAGCCAGATATCATGGAATGAGTGTGCTTCCCTGACGGCCTCATCGCCTCACTCGATACTAAAAAAATATGGTCCTTACACTAAATAAGTAATGGGTTATCTATTTTTCGACTGTGAAAATCCGCAAATAAACATTTGCGTTTGTGCATAATAGCACAAGGCAAATTGCTTGTCAACATATCCTAAATGATTATAGCAACGAACCTATCGTTCTCTCTTGCTTAATAAGAACATTTTAGGGATATATTGGCATAATACTATATTTTTGCAGAATATACTATCATGTCAAGATACATCCCTTCATGAAATGGATAAGATTATTTGTCCTGCTCTCAACAGGTGACCACTGGCTTTACAGTGATGAGCAGATCAGATCGTGTTCGAATCATAGAATTCTTCCTGGCTGAGGTTACGCTGCTCCAGTTTTGCTTGATCTTCAACGCACCGTGATGCCCAGGGAATAGCTTCCAGGCGCTTTTCGGGAATAAACTTGTCACAGTCTATGCAATGTCCATACGTGCCATTCTCAATACGCTTGAGGGCCGCTTCCACTTCGGTCAGCAGTGCTCGCTCGTTGACATCAATGGCTTGCTCCTGCTCTGTCTCGACAAAATCTACGGCGGTGTCTTCAATATCCTGTGCGCCTTCACTGGCATCAATGGGGTCTTCCTTTGGGTATGCTTCCGTGAGATCCCCGACTTGCTGCTTTAGCTCTGCTCGCTTTGCCTCAAGGCGCTCTTTCATCAATTGTATATTAATAGTCATTTTTTGCTTCCTTTCTCTCTTTGCCGTGCTCTTGTCGTGTTGATCGGGTTGCCTGCCCATCATCATACTATAGAACACGTTCTTGGTTTGTCCTTGTATCAATAAGTATACGTCATAACTGACTTTCCAGCCTCATGAGTATGCATACGTACCCCCCTTCTTGCTCTATGTGCTATGCTTATCATGAGCGGCGTTGCTACGATACAATTTTATAAGGATATTTATACTATGACAGCACCTCAGATTCCACAACAACCTGGTGGTGATCCCGGACGGGGCATATATCCAGACATAGAGCCGGGCATCCCCTCACTTTTTAGTGATTTCGATCTTTATCTGTTTGGTCAGGGCAAGCAGTATCATATTTATGAAAACTTTGGTGCTCATGTACGCACGATCAATGGGGTCACGGGCGTCAATTTTGCTATCTGGGCACCACACGCACGCTCGATATCAGTAATTGGCGACTTTAACGATTGGAATCGCAATACTACCCCTATGCACCAGCGCCATATCGATCTGGGAGTATGGGAATGCTTTGTGCCCAATCTGCAGGTTGGTATTATTTATAAATATTCTATCTACTCCTATATCGATAATTATACCGTTGACAAAACAGACCCCTATGGATTTGCCTACGAGCTGCGCCCCAATACGGCGAGCGTTGTTGCAGATATCCACCAGCACCAGTGGCAAGACGAGGATTGGCTTCAAAAAAGAGCACTATTTCAACCACTCAAAGCGCCCCTCTCTACCTATGAAGTGCATCTTGGTTCGTGGCGACATATCCTTGAGCGGCACCTTCCTGGTGCGGCGGAAGAAGATCG
>JACDAE010000594.1 GCA_013695595.1 Ktedonobacteraceae bacterium
GCACAGGGCACCTTCTCTGTTACCCTCACCATAAATCAAATCACTGATATCGGACCAACCAATATCCATATTAATTTGGCCGATACCACAGATGTCTCCAAAAACCTCTTGGTGCAAGGCAAATTGACCATCATCCAGAGTACGGGTGGCTGCACAACGGCGGTTAGCTGCCAGCAGGCTATCGTTACTGTCACCCCCAATCAGGTAAAGCCAGGAGGCAAGGTAACGGTTACGGGAAAAGGGTGGGTTGCCAACGCCAAACTGCGAGCAAGTATAGGGGTCCAGGCGCTTGACAGTGATATTGTCTCTGCCACTAGTGATGCACAGGGCACCTTCTCTGTTACCCTCACCATAAATCAAATCACGGATATCGGACCAACCAATATCCATATTAGCTTGTCCGATACCACCACAGATGGCTCCAAAAACCTCTTGGTGCAAGGCAAATTGACCATCATGAGGTAAGATAGCGGTAAATGATTTACAAGAAGCTCGAAACGCGCTAATCACTGTCTGGAAGCGAGCTGCGACCTTTCTCTTTCCCCTTCAATTTGGTCCGGCACTATGCACTGGTAGTTTATGAAGCATCGAGCTTCTCATCATTGTTAAGAGCCATTTCAAACAAAGGCGGTTACTGATCTGTATCCCCTTGTATGGGGTTGAGACTCACACCGCCTGAGATGGGCCGTGAAAGGTCATATGACAATGTTGGATATCCTTATCAGGTCCGTCAGGTCTCGTGCATGTTGCTCATATTCGGAGAAAGTATATCCTTGAATCGGTGTCCATGTCCATGGAAAATCTCGGGAGAGTTCCCAAAATCGCCACGCCATCTCTGTCGTCCAGCGTTGCCGCTCCTCGACCATCTTCGGCCCAGGATAACCGCCCGTTTCAGAAAGACATGGGATTTCAAATGTTGCGGCCCAATTGGGGGACCAACAAGAGAGCCACTGGATATACTGGGCGGGCGTAAAGCGGTACTCTCCTTCCCAGCGCATGGCTGCTGTAAAACCTCCGCAATCGGTTCCCCGCAACGGGCTTGCTGGCAGATAGCGAGGCTTGCGTAACGTGTAGCGTCCTTTGCTATCTTGTCGGAGAAAGCTTGCAGCCGAGAGCAGGAATGGAACGGATGGCATACAGGGACGGAGTTCTTTTGAGTTCATTGTCGTATGGATGCGAGTGGAAGATAAGATTGGCCGCGATGTCCAAACATACTTCCGAATTACGGCCTTTGAAACGCTTCCGCGCTCATTTCGAGCTTGGATTTGCCTTGTTCTGGATCGTAGGACGGCCAAACTCTTCTTCCGATCCAGACATTGCGGCTAAACTTGCTTCCGAAACGAACTGGTGTGTTACATCTTCATAGAGTTAATACAGTAAATGCACGGCCAAACATGCTTCTGGATTCGTCCAATCTTATTTTCCACTCGCAATGGAAAATGGGAGAGGTGTTTATGACCATAACGCCAATTGCTCGGCATCCCCGATGGGAACCGGCTCCTGCATGATTGAAAGGGCTTCCTCCAGTTGATGCTGCCGCTCTGAAAGCAGCTCCCGATGACCAAGCGGTTTTGGGACATCGGCCAGAGACGGGATTGCCTGAAAGTAGGCGCGTGCTGCTTTTCCCAGTGCAGAGGCCATGAACGGCATGACCGAGTCAATGACCATGCCCATCCTCTGGCGCTCCGATCCCACAATTCGGTAGGATCGGGGGAAGCCGTATGATAAGCGGAGTAGAAATATGATATTGTATTTCAGAAAGATGGGCAGATGGTCATATTTACAAGAACGTATTATGGTCTACTTCGTTCTAGATTATGGAGGTGGCAACGATGCAAAACGTGAGGTGGGAATTGTATCCACATGTCTCTGAGAACCTCATCACTCGGACTTTTATCGAAGAACTGGCACAAGTGCGCAAAAGCCCAAGTACTATCGACAACTACAGTCGAGATCTTGATGACTTTCTTCAGGCGAATGCTGGCATTCCTTTTTCTCAACTGCTAGAGATAGGTGAAAGCCAGATCGTTCATTACGTTGATGGTTTGTGGAGTCGTCCTGCACGTCGTGGCTCAGGACACAAATCGGCAAAAGAAAAAATTACCTCCATCACCGGATCAAACCTGGCACTCAACACCATCCGACGACGAGTCAATACCCTTCGCGTATTCTATGATTGGTGCATTAGAGTCCGGAAGCGACAGGATCAGCTCAATCCTGTGCCAAGGGGAGTACGAGGGAAAGGAAGAGGATTAGTGAGCTGTCCTCCCTCAGCGCCCTGGATTCCTAGTGAGAGTCAGTTCGCTGATCTTCTTTTGTACGTTTTTGCCACCATGTCGCTGCGGAATCAGGCGCGAAATGTTTCCATCACGCGCTGAAACTTCTTCATGCCGAGGACGTTCTCGAGAATCACGATTTCCGGATAGCGCAAGACGATCTCCCGCAACGCCTCCAGATAGAGGGCGTCGCCCGTCCACCTTCCATGCATATTGGCGGCCAACGTGTAATGGTCACAGGGAAATGTGATGAAGAAGATAGGGATTTCGCCAGCGGGGTAG
>JACDAE010000601.1 GCA_013695595.1 Ktedonobacteraceae bacterium
TCCAGAGACCCACGACACGTACATCAGCTTCTATGATCCTGATGGCATTGCGTGGGAACTCTATTCGAGATCGACTCATTTATATTCATTATACCAATTCAGGCTATCTAGCCGTTGAATACTTTACGCCTATGTGATCTTGATGATACTCTTTTAAATATTCCTCTTTCTAAAACTATTTCTAGCAAAGATTATATAATCCAGGCAAAAACTCAGGAAGGAACTGTCTGTGGCACGTGATATAGTTGGTCAAATGTTAGGACACTATCGCATTACTGAACCAATAGAACGCGGCGGCATGGCTACTGTCTACCGGGCAACGGATATACATTTACAACGCGAAGTTGCTATCAAGATCTTCCAGATCACCGATGACGAACGTACCACTAAATCCTTTTCCCAACGTTTCTTACGTGAAGCTCAGGTCGTTGCGAGCCTTGATCATCCCAATATCTTACTTGTTCATGATTATGGTGAAGAGCATGGGCTTGCCTACCTCGTCATGCCCTATCTGGCTCAAGGCTCCTTGAAACAGATCCTGCAAAAACGACGTGTTTTGCCAATCTTAGAGGCGCTTGATCTCTTCATGCCAGTCTTAGATGCTCTACAATACTCGCACGATCACAGCCTTATTCATCGCGACATTAAGCCCGGAAATATTCTGTTCAAGTCCGAGCGCACATTGGTGCTTGCCGATTTTGGATTGGTCAAAGAGTTCCTGGCAAACGATGAGGTATGGCCGGAAGGTGGGACAGCCAGAAAACAGTCTTCTTTATCCAACGGGCTCCTCATTGGCACGCCTCAATATATGGCCCCTGAACAAATACAAGGAAATGCCGTCCCGATAAGCGACATCTATAGCATGGGCCTTGTACTCTATGAAATGCTTACAGGAACACATCCATTCTTGATCGATAGCGACGCAGAACTACCAGGCATGCTTATAAGGCAGCTCTATCATCAGCCGCCTTCCCCTCGCACAATCAATCCAGCTATCCCTCCCCAACTAGAGGCAGCCATTATGCGTGCCCTTGAAAAGGATGTGCACAAGCGCTACCAACACCCACGCGATTTTCTACAGACCCTGCAAGAATGCAGAACACAACTCAGCAGCCGTATGCCACCAACGCTCTATACCAGACAGCCCACGAGTGAGGCTTCCTCCAACCTCAGTTATAGTACCCTCATCAAAGAGGATCAGATACCGACGATTTCACTCCCATCAATCGTCCCCCTGGCAACGAGCGGATACTCCTCTCCAATCTCCACGCCTCCTACCATGCAAGGTATCTTACAGCCGGTACAACGACCAGAACGACACATTGCATTGAAAACAGCACTGGCTGCCCTCATTGTTATGCTAGTGTTGGGAAGTTTATGGATAGTGAAGCCAGGCCCACTCGTCGACATTCTCCAGCAAACGCGTCCAAATGCACGTACTAATCCGCTCTCTACCATGACAGCCACTTCGCTTCCACCTATGAAGACCGACTGTCCAGCAGTTGGAAAAGCCCGTGCTGCCGTGACCTCTTCGCTCGCTTCACAAGGACATAATACCGTCGTGTACATCGGTAATGATAGTGCCCTTGATGGAAGCAGTGGAAAGGTGATGACCTACGATGTGGTTACAGGGAAAACGCGCACTATTACCACGCTTCCTCGTCCCATCGTCAATGCACAGCTCTTCAACTCGGGACAATGGATACTTCTTGTCTCACAACGCCCTGAACCTTCTACAGAGCGCACCTGGCTCCAGATGGTACGCCTCGACGGACAGGGTTTGCAGACCCTCTACTGCTCCGCTCCTGCGGTTTCTATTAATGAAGTTCTCTTATCACCTGATCACGATATCAACAAAACCCACCTCATCTTTAATGAGAGGGTCACTCCCGATAAAACCACTATGTCTATGCTAACGCTGAATAATGGAGTACTCACGCAAGAGCTTTCCCCTCAGAATACCTACTCTCCCATTACCTGGATCAGTAACAATAATAATGTCCTTCTTGAAAACCAGCAAGGCGATTTATATCATCTAAATATCAGAGAAGAACCTCAGATGCAGGATACTTTTCCATCCCTGGTTACTACGGGATCAGGGAAAGTATGCCACGACTTCTCTGCGAGCTCTGATAACAACGTTGTCTATTCCAGTTATTGCCAGGGCATGATAAATGCCGACAACGTTGGATCTCAACCAACGAGTGGTCCAAGCATTATTAACGCCATAGATATAGACGAGAATGGTAACTTTAGTACACCACATCCTATTTTTACCAGCGATACCTTAGCTCTTACCCAGATACGCGCCATCACCAGCACCACGCTTCTACTCCACATAGAGAATGCCGACGCGTATAACGGAGAAGATGGATTATGGAAATTGAATACCATGACTAAACAGACGCAACGCCTCGTAAGCGAGACAAAAGACACGCTTTTCTTAAACACTTTCTCACGTTCTCCCTGGGCCAACACCTCCCTCGATGGCACTTTCTATGCCATCAAAACAGGTTCAAAACAAAGTGTCGGCTTTGATACGTTGCTCATTGGCTCTCTTAATGGGGATCAACCAAAGGTTATTGATCAAAGTGGTAGCCATGGCATGCAGCTAGCAGTTGTAGGATGGACAATGTGACCAGAGCTCACAAAGTCACGCAGCGCTACTTTGAACTTACCCCAGTTTGAAAGAGTCCCAAAAGCTGAGATATACTAAGTCAAGCTTGGGAAAGGAATCAGCATGGGCAAGATTCAGAAAGTTTACACGAGAGAATTCAAAGAAGAAGCGGTGCGACTGGTGCAAACCTATGGGAAATCCATCGCGCAAATAGCACGCGGGTATTGTCAACTTGTTCGTAGGAGTGGGGGCAATTGCTGAGTTAGAAAGAGGAAAGACGTTGCAGAGCGGCGAGAGGTTTGGAATATTCAGCAGTTAGCCAACCAGTTTCACTCCGATGATCTCACTCCAGGTCTGAAATCGGACCTGCAAAAGGGCACGGTACTCCCCAGCAAGCAAACGATGTCTTCGCAGTTGGAAATGTCCAGCAATGGGGCCAAAGGCAGCAAGAAAGCGCTGAGCGTGTTTAGCCGATTTGAACCGCCGCATTTTCTTTTCACGCAGTCGTGTGGATTGATGCGAGTTCTCTGCCCGATTATTGAATCCTTTGTGCTGCCGATGCTCCACGCCGGGCAGGATCTCACGTTTCGCCGCAGCATACCTTCTCAGTTTATCAGGAATGATCACGCGCGGGACGTATTGCAATTCTTTCAGGAGCTTCCGGAAAAATCGTTTGGCAGCCTTTTTATTGCGTCGGCTCTGCACCAGGATATCCAGCACGTTGCCATCCTGATCTACTGCCCGCCAGAGAGAGTGGGTTTTGCCGTTGATTTTCAGGTACACCTCGTCCATATGCCACGTGTCCCCACAGCGAGAGCGACGACGGCGCAGTTCATTGGCGTAGGTCTGCCCAAACTTCAAACACCATTGCCGGACCGTTTCATACGTAACGACGATTCCGCGTTGAGCCAGAAGCTCTTCCACGTCACGAAAGCTAAGCGAGAAACGAAAATACAACCACACCGCATGGCTGATGATTTCTGGCGGGGAGCGGAAACCCTTGTAATCGGGAGCAAGGTTCTTTGTTTTCATGAAGGTATTTTCGCATATTGTTCAGCTCTATTGCCAAGTTGACAATACCCTCCATTCCGCTGTTGAGTGATGCGGCAGAAGGGGAGCAAGGGAATAAACCGATCCCTTTTTTCCGTTTGTTTCTTTTGTAACATCTCAATCCCTTGTTTCCGGCAGAAAGAGAGAGATCACCGTTACTGGTGCTCTGGCTGATTCAGCATGGGCAGATCATTCCCATCAAACGGCACCCATTTTTCTCATTGTTTCTGCCGTTCCACCCATCTTTTTTACCCATTGGAGAGACCCAATAATGACAACCGAGCAAAATACCCAGCCGTTGCAACAACAAATCGAAGATTTTCAACGGAAAAGAAATACCCCACCAGCCATCAAAGAAGCATTTGCCAAAGGAACCCAGGATCTCCTTGCCTCTGGTC
>JACDAE010000689.1 GCA_013695595.1 Ktedonobacteraceae bacterium
GAGTGGAGCAGCTATCTATAACGATGGCGGTACTATTAATATCACCAATGATACATTTACTGGCAACTCTGCAACGGCGAGTGGAGGAGCTATTTATAGTAGTGGTGTTATTAACGTCACCGGTAGCACCTTTGTCAACAATTTGGCAGTTGATGGGGGTGCTATTTATGTCACTGGAAATAGTGCTAATGGTAGTGTGAAGAACAGTACTTTCCAGGGGAATCATGTAAGTGTTAATAGCATTGTTGCGGGCGGAGGAGCTATCGAAGTTAATGCAGGTATCCTGAACCTTGTGAGCAATACGATTGTTGGTAACAGTGTCACTGCTACGAATTCCGCCTACTATGCTCGTAGCGGTGGTATCTACAACAGTGGAGGTACTATATCGATTGCTGAAAGTATTCTGGCCGACAATAGCATGATCTCTGGAAGTAAAGGACAGAATACGCAAACGAGTGACTGTTCTGGCTCAATCTCTGATAATGGTTTCAATATCGAGAGTGGCACAGATTGTGAATTCACCAAGAATACCAGTAACAGTGTTACTCCCGACCAGCAGAGCGTCTCTGATAGTAGTTTGGGATTGGGTTCACTTGCCGATAATGGTGGGCCGACTCAGACAATAGCACTGGCTGATGGTAGTGTGGCCATTAATAGGGGTGCCTTTAATAGTGATTGTCCATCGGTTGACCAGCGTGGTTATGCACGTGTGCAAGGATGTGATATCGGAGCGTTTGAATTCCGTGCTCCTTTGCTCACCAATTTTCTATCTGACATAACGAAGGATATTGCTACGGATAGTAACACGCCAGGAAACATAACGAGCCTTACAGTTACGTGGACTGATCCCACGGCAACTGAGCCTGACTCCACAGATATTCCGACGGTTAGTTGTACGCCTGCGTCGGGCAAGACATTCTATGTTGGAACGACGCTAGTGACTTGCATTGCCAAGGATAAGGCTAATCCACCTACTATAGCCTCAGAGTCCTTCAATGTAATAGTTAAAAATTCCAATGATGTTCCCACGCTCACTGTGCCAGACAATATCCGGGTGCAGGCTACCAGCGTGGCGGGGGCCAGCGTGAAGTACAGCGTTACGGCGCTTGATCTCTCCTATCCATCAAGTCAACTTACATTGAGCTGTGTAAAGCATGACGCCAGTAGTAGCTCAGTTGGTCCGAGTGTCACTAGTATTCCCTATCCAGTTGGTACGGATGTCAGTGCTGACTTTCCTATTGGAGTAACGCAGATAGATTGTACAACGACGAACCCGGCGGGCAAGACGGCCAGCAACAGTTTCGTTGTAGAGGTTGTTGATTATCCTACGGTCGACGTTCCTCCTACCATTACGGTGCCTGCTGATAGTGCGTTAGGAAGTGTGGTGAATTTCACTGTGGCTGCGAAAGACGCGGTCTATGCGTCGAGTCAGTTGACGATTAGCTGCGTGCCTGACTCCGGTAGTACTTTCCCTATTGGGACGACGCAGGTAACCTGTAATGCGTCCAATCCAGTATCGTCTAACAGTGCGACCTTCAATGTTGTCGTCGAGGATATTCCCACGCTCAGTGTGCCAAAACAAGACGTTGTGGTGAATTCTAGCAGTGTGCAAGGAGCCAGCGTAGACCTGAGAAATTATGTTAGTGCGAGCAATCAATACTTAGAGAATGCAGCGAGCATAAGCTGCTGGTTGCATGCAGATGAGAGTAAAACCAACATCTATGCTACGTCTCCTGTATTCCCAATTATCATGCAAGGAGCCAGTACGCAGGTGGATTGCCAGGCGAGTAATCAGCCAGCTTCGGGTCCAGGTTTTCAGAGCAAGGTCGAGAGCTTCAATATAAAGGTGCAGGATACACAGCAGCCTTTGATCAGCGTGCCGGATACTATTACGGTGAATGCAACTACTCCAAAGGGGGCTGTTGTAACGTACAATGTCGGTATGAGTGACCCATTTTACGCATCGAGTTTACTTACGCCGAGTTGCTGGAATGATACGAACGAGTCTATCATTTATCCAACTGGCTTCGGTGCTGCCGCCACATTTCCTATTGGAACGACGCTCGTAGATTGTCGTGTGAGCAATCCATCGGCTGGTTACGCCACTGGGAGGTTCAGCGTGGTGGTGCAAAATAAGCTACAACCTACGTTGTATCTGCCATCCACTATTACGGTAGATGCGACCGGTCCGGATGGTGCCAAAGTGAGCTATAGTTTCAAAATGACTGACCCGATCTACCCCATGGGCCAACTCAGGGCAGCATGCTCACCAGCATCCGGAAGTACGTTTGCTATTAAAACAACAACGGTGTATTGTCGTGTGACAAACCCGCTGGGCACGAATACGTATGGCTCCTTCGCAGTGGAGGTACGAGATGCAGGCCCTCAGATCAGTGCTTTAATTCTAAAGGTCAATAGCTTTCATCTGCGATCCAGTATCCAATCGCAGTTGGATGGTCAATTGAATAATGCGCTGGCTAGTCTTAAGGTGAACAATTCCAGCAATGCCAGTGGCCAGCTTGACGCCTTCATCTCAGCAGTGCAAAATAATAGGCTCCCATCTCTCCAGGCGCGTCAGTTGATTGCGTCTGCTGTGCAGATTCAGGCTGTATTGGGTGGCTAATGTGCGACTAACCACTTAATATTCCTTTCGCGCTGAAGAGATGGGAGATTCCCCCAGGCGTGGACTTCAGGAAAAGGGGAAAAATGACGAGGGAGCCTCTTGGGAGAAAATAGAAACATCTACTATACTTTCTCCCAGGAGGTTCTCTTTAATCCTGGCATTATATTTACGAACTTTGTCGGACTTTTCTAAGCAAACTTGTCATCTCATAAGCATCAATGACAGCGAAACGCAGGTCAAGGCTTTGTATTGGTATCTCATCTTCTAGCGTGTAGGTAGAGTGGGTCCAATGGCCTTTGGCACGGTGATAAACTTCTACAAGGATACGTTGAGAATCTATCATAATATAGTCTTGTATGGTTGGATGAGCCTGATAATAAAGCAGTTTTTTGCCTCTATCGATAGCTTCAGTACTGGGCGAAAGAACTTCTACAATAATAGTGGGATAATGAGTTCGTTCATCTTCAGGCTCTTAATCCCGTAAGTCGCAGGTGATTGTGATATCGGGATAGACATAACGTGACTCTGAGAGCTGTAACTTCATGTCTACATTGTAAACCAGACATGGTCCACCTCTCAGAATGCTATGGAGAAGGCTGGTGACGTTTGTCGTAATAAGGGAATGATCCGGACTTCCACCAGCCAGCATGCGTAGCTCGCCCTCTAGATATTCGTAGCGAGCTTCCAGGCTATTCTGATCTAGAGCCAGGTAGTCGTGTATGGTGATGTTTGGGTATTCTCGTTGTGCCATGATCGGAGTCCTTTCTGCAGGCCAATGTTTGATTTTTTGCTACATTGTTCCTTAAGGTACCGCTATCGCAAATTATACTATACTTCCAGATATTTTCCAATAGGAGATAGAATAAAAGTAAATATAGGTATTTTAGTACGAAGATGCATTTTATATCATATAAGTGTGGAATACATACATTTATAGCTCTAAACGAGCAAAGCCATCAACAGTGTTGCTCGTTCAGGGCTATACTTACTCTGGATTATAGGTCAGTTCGTAGAGTTTGCCATCTGGACCACGAAAGTGCTGCCATGCATTGCCACTTAGTTCATCTATCTGCAATGGTCCGACCAGTTCGATATGTGCTTGAACCAGTTCCTGGCTTGCCTGTTGAATGTCATCAACGAGGAAGCCACAGACCAATAAGAAATTCCGCGACTTTCTTGACTATCTCTCTCTCAAATGGCAACTCTACACCCGCTGCTTGATATAATTCGGGCACAGAACGTGTGTTTCCAAACAAGAGTGCTTCCCGATATGTATGCCATGTGGCTGGGAAATCGTCCTGGGCTTTCTGCCAGAGTTGTAGTGCTCCCAGGTGTGCCAGAGCGTACTCAATCTGATAGAAGGGAGCAGAGAAGATCATGCTCATGCGTTGCCAGCCCATGGCCCGTTCTTGTTCCAGACCGCTCCAATCGATATCTGCCTCAAACTTCATTGACAGTTCCAGCCATTTCGCGTCGAGGTCGGCGGGAGTGACATTGGCTGGCGCGGAGGTATAGACCCAATGCTGGAAGGCGTCAACCTGGACGATGGATGGGAGCCACTTTACAACAACATCCTCCAATGCTTTACGATAGACCTGAGGCGCAATTTCAGGTGTGTAGAACCCTCCATATTTTTGTTCAAGGTATGGTGTGGCGAGATAGGTCATGGCAATTGCAGCAAACTCGCTGAATTCGCTGGGACTACCGATGTTCCAGAAAAGTCCCTGTCGTGCCTGGGAGAGCGCGTCATGAAATGCATGTCCGCTTTCGTGTAAAACAAGGCCCACATCTTCATAGGAACCAACGGTATATGCACGAATGCAGGGTAGGCCAGTCGCCGAGAAGAGCCATTCCTCGCCTCCATGTAGTTTTCCTGTTCGTGCTCCCAGGTCGAGATAGCCATGACGCATCCGTTCAAACAATGCTCCAAGTTCTGGATCGAGGTGATGGTATACCTGTATCAGCCTGGACTCGAAATCCCTGACATCTGCAAAAGGCCGCGCCGTTGTATCAAATTGCGCGGAGAGTTCTTTATCCCAGGGCCGCATAGATGTGAGGCCCAGCGATTGGCGGCGTTGTTCTCGTAGAATTGCCGTCAGGGGGATAATCTCTGCTTCGATTGCATTATGCAATGAGAGGCAATCTGCTGGCGTATAATCGAGGCGGCTCATTTCTCGCCAGCGGTAGGCTCGATAATCTGGAAGATCCGCATTGTGTGCCAGTTGGCGACGTTTGTGAAGCAAATTGAGAAAGAGCTGATCGAATATTGCACGCTCTTCATGCCAGCGTGTCCAGGTGAGTCGCCACGCCTGTTCACGCATGTTCCGACCCTGACCGGCAACGTGCTCCTCTGCCTGGGGAAGAGGAATGGTTTCATCGCCTATATGCACAAACAGGCCCCAGGCTTTGCGACCATACTCACTACTGAGCGCATCGATTTCAGCCTGTAGTGGAATGTTCTCCTGGCGAAAGAGGTTGGCTTCGACACGCAAGAAGCGTAGTATCTGTAGATGTTCAGGCGCAGGGACATAATTGGGAACAGCAAGTAGTTTTGTTTTGAGTGCCTGGTTCATGAGTTGATAAGGTGAAAAGATCTCCTCAACGAAGCGTTGGAAAGCATGTTGGGCAGCACTATTATTTTCATCGTAAGACCGGTCACGCTTGAGGTGTGCCCTGGCTTCCCAGATGATCTTTTCGAGGTCGCTCCACCTGTTCAGCCAGGAAGGGATCAGATGAGCCGTAAGATCTTCCTTGAGCAATGCCGTAAAGAGTGGTTCGATTGTTTTCCATTGTAATGGTTCAACGGTTTCTGTTGGGTACATGCTGAGTGCTCCTTTTCAATGTGGTGGAGAGATGAAGAAACGTCAATACCGTCATCGATCCCATCGGTAGAACCAGTTATGTGGAGGAAGGTCAGAAGATAGAGGGCAGAAAAATATCTTGCTTGTCGGAGCATAAAGCGATGGAGAAAGAGGGAGTGAGGAATATATGCACGCGACGACAAAATGTCCGTTGCTGCTCATGCACCTGAAGCGACCAAATGTATCCTCTTCTTTAAGAAAGAAATGAGGAAAGTCAGTAACGTTTTTACCGATGAATCGGGAAATGGTACATGTTTAGCGGATGCTCATTTACGTCGTAACTCCTTGAAAATGATTGTTCTTCATTACTGTACCTGATGAGAGAATAGATGTCAAGACTGTAGATAGCTTGAGCTTTAGCAAAACGTTAACGAGTACCATTTGATATAATGCTGATAAGTGTGCATCGATTGATACTTATAGGAGAGATTCATGCCTATCAAAATTGCGCTCATCGGAGCTGGTTCGATTGGTTTCACGCGCAGGCTCATGGGGGATGTCTTGACGGTACCAGAGCTGGCGGATACAAACTTCGCGTTCACCGATATTTCACAGCAAAATCTCGACATGGTAACGCAACTCTGTCAGCGCGATATCGAAAGTAATGGTCTATCCGCGACCATCGAAGCAACCTTAGATCGGGAGCGTGCGTTAGCTGATGCTGATTATGTGCTCTGCACCATCCGTCAGGGAGGATTGGCGGCATTTCAGACCGACATTGATATTCCGTTGAAGTATGGAGTTGATCAGTGTGTTGGAGATACGCTCTGTGCCGGCGGTATTATGTATGCGCAACGCACCATTCCAGCCCTGCTCGACTTTTGTGAAGATATCCGTGCCTTCGCGAAACCGGATGCGCTCTTGCTCAATTATGCAAACCCGATGGCGATGAACGTGTGGGCATGTAACAAGTATGGCCGCGTGCCTACCGTTGGCCTCTGCCACGGCGTGCAGGGAGCGCACTGGCAGATTACCAGTGTCATCGAGCATTGGGCAAAGCGTGAAGGGTTGCTCGGCCCCGAAGAGAAATTGCATCGTCGCGATGTAGATGTCGTTGCCGCTGGTATCAATCATCAGACCTGGTTTGTAAAGGTTCAGTGGCGTGGTAGAGATATGCTGCCCCTCTTACTAGAGATGTTTGAGGCTCATCCAACGTTTCCCACTACTGAAAAGGTGCGCATCGATGTGTTGCGTCGTTTTGGTTATTACAGCACGGAATCCAATGGACACTTGAGCGAGTATCTACCCTGGTATCGCAAGCGCACCGACGAAATTAAGCAGTGGATCGATCTTTCTAGTTGGATTAATGGCGAAACGGGCGGCTATCTACGCGTATGCAGCGAGGGACGAAGCTGGTTCGAGACAGATTTCCCGCGCTGGTTGCAGGAAGAGCCACACAAGTTTACCCCGGAGACGCGCAGCGAGGAACATGGCTCCTATATTATTGAGGCATTGGAGACCGGGCGCATCTATCGCGGCCATTTCAATATTGTGAACCAGAATCATATCACCAATCTGCCCAATGGATGTGTCATTGAGATACCTGGTTATGTCGACAAAAACGGCATTAATATGCCTGTGGTTGGTGATCTACCGCTGGCATGTGCGGCGACCTGTTCTGCCAGTGTGCGCGTGCAAGAGATGGGGATGGAGGCCGCTGTGCATGGTGATGTGACCTTGCTCAAGCAGGCTATGTTGCATGATCCCCTGATTGGAGCGGTGTGCAATCCCGAAGAGGTCTGGCAGATGACCGATGAAATGTTGGTCGCCCAGGCTCAGTGGCTTGCAACCTATCAGGAGGCCATTCCAGCAACTCGCCAGCGCCTGGAAAAAGCGGAACGCGATGGCACACGCGTCACATTACGCGAGACGGAGGGGGCTGCCCGCCTGAAAACGCGTTCCGTGGCAGAACTGGCCCTGGATCGTGAAGGGGCGAGGGCAAATGCAGCCGCCGCTGATAAGGGCAAGATGACTCGCTAAGCAAATATTTTTAGGATTTGTAGCCTTTATGAGGAATTGGGCAAGCACGCATACCTAGCCAATTCCTCATGTTTCCCCTAAAATATTTTGCTTTGCATATGAAAACGATTGATCAAATTCACACACGTATTGATTGCATGGTAAGAAACATGTACACTACTACATATTCGACGTGAAATGTTGCCTGTTTGGCTCACGTGCCGAACTGTTTCTCAAAGGAAGGAGAAAGAGCAATGTCAATGGAGTGTGCTTATTTGCGTTTGTCTGGTCGGCGAGATATCAGGATTATCTGTGCAGTGGTAGTGTGTGCACTGCTTTCCGCGCTTATGGGGGTGACCAACGCTTCTGCCGCTACCCCTACTGCCGCCCATATCACAGTCAATGCAAGACAATCTCTGGGAACTCTGACCTCCATAAGTAAAGGACTGAATACGGCGGTCTGGGATGGAAATCTGCTCGATAGTGCTACTACTGCTGCGGTCAAGGCGGCAGATGTTCATCTTTTACGCTATCCAGGCGGCTCAACCTCAGATGTGTATCACTGGCAATCGGCTACCAATATCGCGGGTCAGGGGTATGCCGATCCCAATAATACATTTGATGCATTCATGGGGGTTGCGCAGGCCACCAGATCACAAGCCATGGTTACTGTCAACTATGGTGGCGGTACGCCACAAGAGGCAGCGGATTGGGTGCAGTATGCGAACAAAGGTGGGCCACATTATAACGGCCCTGTGCCGACCTATACTGGGGGGAGTAGTACAGGTCACCGCTATGGCGTCAAATACTGGGAGATCGGCAATGAGCTTTATGGCAACGGAACCTATGGAGCGGATTGGGAATATGATACCCATGGACTGGGTTCATCCACCTATGCCACCAATGTTGTCGCATTTAGCCAGGCGATGAAGGCCGTTGACCCAACTATCAATGTTGGGGTTGTGCTGACTGCTCCGGGCAACTGGCCCGATGGGGTGACCAGCGCGTCATCACCGCAACCGTGGAATGACACCGTCTTAGCGACCGCCTGTTCATCTATCGACTTTGTGGTTGCTCACTGGTATCCGCAGGGTCCCGGTGTCGAGTCCGATGCTACCCTGTTAGCAAGTACTAGCCAGATTGCCGCGATGGTTTCGGGTCTGCGTGCCAAGATCACTCAGTATTGTGGGACGCATGCCAGCGCAGTGAAGATTGTGGTCACGGAAACTAATTCTGTTTATACGAATCCAGGCAAGCAGAGTGTAAGTCTGGTCAATGCCCTATACCTGGCAGATAACTATACGACCTGGTTGGAGAATGGTGTCGCCAATGTTGACTGGTGGGATCTACACAACGGTATAGTGGCTGGTAACGTCAGCGATACACTTTATGGCGACACCCAGTACGGTGATTATGGCGTGTTGTCGAATGGAACCTGTACTTCGACAAGTATCTGCGAACCGGCGGCGAACACACCTTTCGCACCCTATTATGGCTTACAGATGCTGAAGTACCTGGGGAATAGGGGAGATAGGATGGTCTCTTCCACATCAGATCAAAGTCTGGTTGCCGTTCACGCTGTCAGGCAAGACGATGGGAAACTGGCAGTGCTATTGATCAATAAAGATCCTAATAACGCCTATACGGTCTCGCTTGACCTCAAAGGCTATGAAGCGAGACATGGTGCGATCGTCTATACATACGGCGAGAATAGCACTTCAATCACCTCTGCGCATGGTACATCATCCAGTGTAACCATTGCTCCCTACTCGCTGACGACTGTGGTCTTATCGTCAGATAGAGACTAGAAGCAAAGAGTTGTGAGGAAGTGTAG
>JACDAE010000624.1 GCA_013695595.1 Ktedonobacteraceae bacterium
GCCCAAAACCGCGCTTCCTATACAGACTGGTCCTTATGCCGTTTTAGGCAAGCCTACGATCAGCGCGGACTTCATCAATCTCGTACTAGCAAGCTACAAATCTCCTGCCGCAGGTAAAGGACAGGCACTCTACGATATGGGTGCAAAATATGGGATTGACCCGGCCTTTGCCCTGGCTTTCTTTTTGCACGAAAGTGGTTTTGGGACCGCTGGAGAAGCTGTCAAAACACTCTCACTAGGTAATCTACGTTGCATTCCAAATTATGCATGCGTGGACCAGGATCGCGGTGGCTATGCTGCGTTCTCAAGTTGGGAGGCCGGTTTCCAGGCATGGTACGAACTGATCCGTAACTATTATATTGCACAAAGAGGGCTTACTACCGTCGATACTATCATTCCAACATATGCCCCAACCGCCGATCATAACGACGAAGCGGCATATATTGCCTCCCTTAAACATGCGATTGATACCTGGCACGCGGGCGTACTCACGCCGTAATCAATCCTTGCTCAAGCGCTTTACTCAAAGCCTCGGTACGACCAGAAACATTGAGTTTCTGGTAGATGTTCGCTAGATGAAAATTCACTGTCCGCTCGCTAACAAAAAGACGAGCGGCTATTTCTTTGTTGCGCATCCCACGAGCTAGCAGGCGCAAAACCTCCATTTCACGTGCCGTAAGTGACTCATACGGTGTATTACCGCGTGTGCCAAAGCGGGAGAGCAATTTACTGGCAAGTTGCGGCTGAATCAATATTTCGCCACGTGCAACTGTACGCACAGCCTGAGCAAGCTCATCAGGGGCGATATCTTTCAGAATGTAACCATCCGCACCAGCTCGTAGCGTTTCGTACAGATACTCTTCGCGGTTCTGAGTTGAGAGCAATAATACCTTTGTATCGAGGTTCAGTTGCTTAATCTGGCGTAAAGCTTCCAAACTCTGTCCATTAGGCAACTGTGCATCCATCAACACGACACGCGGCCCAAGCTCAAGTGTTTCACTGACAGCTTGCACACCATCAGCCGCCTGACCGATAACGCGTAGACCTGCATAAGACTCCAACAAGCGCTGCAAACCAGCCCGTGTAACCATCTGACTATCAACTACCAGAATGCTAACAGCATCTTCATCGGTAGACAGGGCAGGTATGAGCGGCACTGCTGCATCTGTAGAGACGATCAAAGGCCCGCTGGTATGCTCAGAAGCTTCTATAGATTGTGCTGAATGGGCATAGGGAACGTGCGCCGATACACGTGTTCCCCGTTCCTCAAGTGCATTTATCTCCAGTAAACCACCAAGGCGTTCGATGCGATAGCGTAGATCACTCACAATAGGCAGCGAGGAGATAGGAGGAGATTCGGCAAAAAATGGAATGGATACACTATCTTCTTCCGCTACAGGCGGTTGCATAGCGAGACTCATGCCATCATCTTCAATACTCATTTGCACATCGTCTGACCCATAAGTAAGCACAAGGCGCAAGCGATGTGTGCCGCTATGTTGTCGTACCTGGTAGAGAGCCTCATGTGCGATGAGATAGAGGATACGTGTGGCATCATTAGACAGGGCATGCTCACCGGAACGATCCTGCTCATCAATGCCAGAAAACGAGATGCGACTGGAAATGCCGAGGGCTTCGGCGGTTTCTTCCACAAGGCGAGAGAGCACTTCTGGCAGCGGGCTTGTAGCCAGTTCTGGCGGCAAAAGATCCTCATTGCACGCACGCACGACATAAAGCGCCTCCTGGGTCATCTGCCCCAACGCTTTCAAACCGTTGCGTATAGTAGGAATATCAATACCGGGTTCGGCCCCTTCTGCTCCTACTATGGTTTCGAGTGCATTCAGTTGAATCAACATTGAGCTAAGCATCTGCAGAAGTTGCTCGTTGGAACTATTTAATGAAGGATTGCTTGTTTGCATAGAATTTCCTCTATGGCATCTGTTAGGAAGATCGCATCGGCTATGAAAGATGCAATCCCCCACAATTATTGCTTAGGGCGTATAGAAAACTTGTTATTGACAATATCAATATTGATCGTATCTCCGTCGTGAAGCGTCCCATCCAGTATCGCACGTGCGATGCGGTTCTCGACTTGTTTCTGAATGACGCGCTTGAGGGGACGTGCTCCAAACTGTGGATCATAGCCCTCATTTGCCAGAAATAAGCGTGCTTCTTCACTCAACTCCAGAGTCATATGGCGGTCTGCCAGGCGAGGTTGTAAATGGTTGATCTGGATATCCACGATGTTCTTCATGTGCTCGCGTTCGATCTGATGAAAAATGATTACCTCGTCAATGCGATTAATAAACTCTGGGCGGAAGCCCTCTTCGCGCAGGCGCTGCCGTACCATATGCTGGATCTCATCATCTTCCATACCATCATATTCGTGCAGCCAGAGAGTGCCGACATTGCTGGTCATAATAATGACGGTGTTTTTGAAATCAACTGTACGCCCCTGACCATCGGTCAAGCGCCCGTCATCGAGCAATTGCAACAGGATGTTGAAGACATCTGGGGCAGCCTTCTCGATTTCGTCCAGAAGCACGACGCTATAGGGATGACGACGTACAGCTTCGGTCAACTGGCCGCCTTCATCATATCCAACATACCCAGGAGGTGCCCCTATAAGGCGCGAGACCGCATGCTTCTCTATATACTCCGACATATCGATACGTATGATCGCTTGCTCATCGTCAAAAAGGAAATCGGCCAGCGTGCGAGCCAGTTCCGTCTTACCCACGCCGGTCGGTCCTAGAAACAAAAAGCTGGCCAGAGGACGATCTGGATCGTGCAGGCCAGCGCGTGAACGACGAATCGCGTCTGAAACGATCTGAAGCGCATTTTCCTGCCCCACAACGCGTTCACGCAGCCGATCTTCCATTGAGAGCAGTTTCTGAACCTCAGCTTCCATCAATCTCGCAATAGGAATATGCGTCCACTTCGAGACGACCTCTGCAATATCCTCAGAATCAACCTCTTCTTTAAGCATACGTGAACTATGAAGGGTTGCCAGTTTCGCCTCCAGTTCCTGAATACGTTGCTCAAGCATCTTAATAGTGCCGTAGCTCAAACGGGCCATAGCCTCGTAGTCATAAGCGCGTTCGGCTTGCTCGTAGGCAACCTGTGCATCCTCAAGTTGCTTTTTAAGATTACGCATTTCTTCAACTGGTTCGCGTTCACTTTCGAGAGAAAGACGCATAACATGCAATTGTTCACTGAGGTTAGCGATCTCGCGTTCAACTTTCTCACGCCGTTCTCGGCTGGCCTGATCGATCTCTTTCTTTAATGCTTCTTGCTCGACCTGTAATTGACGAATACGACGGTCCAGGGCATCGATCTCGCTAGGAGTACTATCCAGTTCTACACGGCGGTGGCTTGCTGCCTCATCGACAAGATCAATAGCTTTATCTGGCAAAAAACGATCGGGAATATACCGATTGGAGAGAATAGCAGCGGCAACCAGGGCGCTATCTTGAATACGCACGCCATGATGGACTTCATAACGTTGTTTGAGGCCACGTAAAATACTGATTGTATCTTCAACCGACGGCTGATCAACGATAACTGGCTGGAAACGGCGCTCCAGTGCGGCATCTTTCTCGATGTATTTGCGATATTCGTCAAGCGTGGTAGCACCAATACAATGAAGTTCGCCGCGTGCCAGCATCGGCTTCAACATATTAGAAGCATCCATTGCACCCTCAGCAGCACCGGCCCCAACAAGTGTATGCAATTCATCAATGAAAAGCACAATGCTGCCCTCAGCACTCATAACTTCTTTCAAGATAGCTTTCAGGCGTTCCTCAAACTCGCCACGGAATTTGGCACCTGCTACAAGTGCACCCAGATCAAGCGTAATGACCTGTTTATTGGCAAGCGTTTTAGGAATATCACCGCGCACGATACGTTGTGCCAGGCCCTCAACAATAGCCGTTTTGCCTACACCAGGTTCCCCAATAAGGACCGGATTATTCTTTGTGCGTCGACTCAGTACCTGAATGACACGCCGAATCTCTTCATCACGACCAATGACCGGATCAAGCTTGCCCTGCCGTGCCAGTTCTGTCAGATCACGACCATACTTCTCCAAGGCCTGATACTTGGCCTCCGGGTCCTGATCAGTTACGCGCTGAACACCACGAATAGCTGTTAAAGCCTGCAAAACCTGATCACGAGAAAGTCCAACACTCCTTAGTGTACGATGAGCAACGTTCTCACTATTGAAAACTGCCAGAAGGAGATGCTCAACACTCAAATACTCATCATGAAAGTTATTCATCTCCTCCCAGGCATCCTCTAGCAAGCGGCGTAAGTGTGGGGAAATACCCGGTTCAGCACCACCATAAACACGCGGCATACGCTCAATTTCGTTTTCAATCATCAATAAAACGGCCTGAGGATTACCACCCGCCTTCTGCAAAATCTGTGATACCATCCCATCTTCTTGCATCAAAAGAGCTGCCAACAAATGTTCAATCTCTATCTGTCCAGAATTATGTCGCTGGGCAAGCCTGGAAGCCTCATGAATAGCCTCACGGGCCTTATCAGTAAAACGCTCTAATTTCATAGTGCAATACCCTCAAATAGATCAAATGTCGCGCTTTCTTCTGCGTACTATATCATACTTCAACGTTCATTGCAAAAACTTTGAGTGTTGTTATGTCAAACATTAAAAATTGTGGATAATATTCCCGGTAAGGCATGCAAATTGTGTCTATGCCAGATAAAAAGGTACGTCTCTGGTGAAAGCATTCATCAGGGATCTCTATTCATCAAGCGAAACCGGGTAGGAGTAACATTCCTACCCGGCTTCACGATTTATAAAGGCTTGCATATTCATGATATACTTTGTCACAATGGAACAGAATATGATTGATGTTCAACTCGATATGCATTCTGGCACTAAGCTTTTAGCAACTGCAATAGAAAGCCTACTTTTCGTCTCCGGACGCCCTCTGGAGCGCTCGGAACTGCGCAAGTTGCTGGATGCAGATGAGGAAAAATTGCAAGCTGCACTACAGGTTCTAGAACAGGATCTGAACCAGCGTGGTATACGGCTACAACTACTGGGTGAACAGGTCCAGTTGGTAACCGCTCCTGAAAATGCACGTTATATAGCGGCATTGCTCGGTCTGCCGATGACGGCTAAATTGACTTCAGCGGCGTTGGAGACTCTTGCTGTTATTGCGTATCGGCAACCAATCACACGTGGACAGATCGAAGCGGTACGTGGCGTGAACAGTGATCGTGCTCTGGCAAGCTTACTTCAACATGGACTGGTTATTGAAGTTGGGCGCGCACAGACGGTAGGGCGGCCCGCACTCTTTGCAACAACGACAGAGTTTTTGCAACTATTCGGCCTCACCAAACTGGATGAACTACCCCATATTCAAGGGGAGCAATATACATTACCAGCTCAGGTTCAATCTGAAGGCGAGGAAGAATAAATTTATGCGTCTTGGTCGTCATATGCCCACAAACTCAAAACCTGTGAAAGCGGCTCAAATAGCCCGCCAGATAGGATGCGACGCAATACAAATCTTTGCCAGCAATCCAACCGCATGGCGACCACCCGCCGATGATCCTGCGACATGTCTGGCCTTCGCCCAGGCAGCCCAGGATTTGCAGCTTGATCCAGTAGTCCTCCATGCTCCCTATCTCATCAATCTAGGCACACTTGATAGCACTATCTGGGAGAAATCCGTGGCACTGCTTAGCTGGACGCTACAACGTGGTGCACAACTAGGAGCCAGCTATGTTGTTTTTCACACTGGAAGTCATCGCGGAGCAGGCGTGGAAGCAGGCATCGCTCGTGTAGCTGAAGGGATCGCACGCATTCTTCCCCAGACCCCACCAGAAGTGATGTTATTATTGGAGAATGATGTGGGTGCTGGAAACTCTCTGGGACACAATTTTGAGCAACTCGCAGCAATCCTTAGCTTGCTTCCACAATATAAAGAACGTTTAGGGATCTGCCTTGATACCGCACATTTGTGGGGAGCCGGTTATGATATCGCTTATGAACTGACCACCCTCCAGATGTTACAAACGTTTGAAGAGACGATTGGTCTGGAGCGCCTCAAGGTAATACATCTCAACGATACAAAGATGGCCTTAGGGAGCCATAGAGATGTCCATGCACGCCTCGGTGAAGGCATCATCGGCTCTATAGGACTGAGTACACTGCTAAGCGATCAGCGCCTCAACCACGTCACGGTGCTGCTTGAAACACCGATTAAAACTGATGAGCAGGATAAAGAAGATTGGATACATGATGCAGGTCAGATTGCGAAAGCGCGAAGTTTCATGCGCGATCAACCTGGCTTCCCTGCGCCGCTCCAACTTTGAAAGCGGTTCATCCCTGTTATGGTATTGCTGTAGCTGCAACTAACGTTGGTGTTGGAGACGATACGATAATAGCTGTTGGCGTTGGCGTTCCAATAACAGGGATTGTTGAAGCACTAACATTTAGTTTCACCTCTACCATTTGAGTTGCCATAATCATACCATTATTTGCACTACTTAGCTGAATTGTAGCTTGATATTGCCCTGCTGGAAGGCTGGCAGAATCCACCGTTACTGTAAAAGTAGCACTTCCCCCACTCACAGCTCCCACTGTCGTAGCTGCAACAGATAACCAGGTAGCCTCCGAAGCGGGTACCACAGTAGGCGTAATCGCAACAGCACCTGAGCAGCTTCCCGTTACCGCAAGAGTAAACGTCTGTGCAGCAGGATTACTTCCTGCAATTGTAGTAAATACTTCTACAGAAGAAGATGGGCTCAACAAGGTACAGGCAGCCTGTGCGGTCAGAGCAACCGGTACCACCTGAGGGACACCTACTAAAAGCCCCGTTACACTATCATAAGCCGTAATAGTAATAGCACCTGAATAGCCACCCGCGCTAAGATGAGCAAGAGTAGCACCCACATGAAGTGTAGTCCCCGCCACAGAAGCAGAAAGCCAGGTACCACCGCTAGTTGTCACAATCCACTTCAGCGTATGTGTACAAGACGAAGCCACCAGAAGGGCAACCTGTTGACTTACGATTGCCGCCTGCCCACTAATACCAGTAAATTTAAGAGCGCCTGGAGAGGAGTTAAAGGTGCACGCGGATCGAACAAGCAGACTGACGGGAACTACCTGCGGACTTCCAGAAGCTGGATGCCCATAGCCATCTGTACCGATAATAGTCACTGCCCCCTTGTAAGTACCAGGAGTAAGCGTTGATGATACCGTAGTGGCAACATTGAAGGAAGCCGACTGATGAACCATGAGAATGCCAGTGGAAGGTGAAACGGCCAACCAGCTACCACCAGAGGCTGTTGCAGTCCAATGTAGAGTTCCAGCACCTCCAGTATTCGCGACCGATATCTTCTGTATTTCAGGGTTAGTTTGACCAACGACACCATTGAAAGATAAAACAGTTGGTGCCGTCGTTACTAAAGATAACGATGTTCGACTGAGTGTAAAGGTAACAGGCAGTGTCTGTGTTCCCGCTGGAGTGCTGAGCAGGATAGAGCTATTATATATTCCAGGTGAGAGGCCAGATATGTCAACGCCAACGTTGGGAGATGCAGGAGTCTGGCCGCTGGTTGTATTAATAGTCAACCAGCTTGCGTTGCTGGTTGCTTTCCAGCTAACAGGCACACTGCATCCTTGCGATGCGGCAATATTAATAGCTTTTAAAGCTGGTATTCCTTGCTGATAGATGCCTGCAAAGTTCAGTTGACCAGGCGTAACCTGTAAAGAACACTGCGGCATAATAGTCACAGTGACAAAAACCATCTGCGCTTTGTTCTCACTAGCATTAGATCCTTGCATACTCAGAGCAATTGCACCATTATATGTTCCTGGTAACAACAAACTGCTATCAATATGTACTATCACAGGCAAATTGCTCTGCGGATCTATAGTTCCTGCTTGCGGGGACACAGAAAGCCAGTCTGCATTTGTAGTCCCCTGCCATTGCAACGAACTCAGGCCAGAATTGCTCATCGTTATGGTTTGATTTGCAGGAGATGGTCCACCGTCAACGGCAGTAAAGGAGAGCAATGCTGTATCGGTTTGCAATACAGCTCTGCTGCCTGAAGCGATCTGTGTGATTGCTGCCTGGACAAACACTGTATGATCCCCAGCCGTTGATACAATATTAATTTGCCCTTTATACAATCCAGGGTTCATTTTTGAGCGATCAATGGCAACTATTATCTGAGCACTATGACCGCTAGTAATTGTTCCACTCGTAGGGCTAAGTGCCAGCCATGATTGACTACCAGCTCCTTGCCAGGAAATAAGACCTGCACCAATGTTTGTCAGCGTCATTGTTTTAGTTGTATTTGTAGCCTGATCGCCTGATCCCAGATCTAAAGCGTCAACAGAAGCCAACAAATGAGCAGGACGCAGTGTCGTGGTATGACCCGATACCATAATGGAAAAAGAAGCTACTTTATGTCTGAATGCATCTTCAGCATTTAACGTATGAATTCCTTCATCCCAATCGGGGGTAATGACAATGGTATCGACAAAATTGCCATCACGATCAGCATCGATCACCTGTGCATTGGCGGTATCCAACACAGGAATAGCCGTATCGCGTGTAAGCCCAACAATCCCATAAGGTTTGAAATGCTCTCCATGCAACATTACAGTTGCACCAACTGCAATAGTATCAGGATTCACTTGCAATGCAAGAGCGTTAGAGTGGATCTTAACACCACTGCCACGCGTAGCAACTATTCCGAAAACGCCCCCGAAGATAAGAACCAGAAAAACAAGAAGGCTGATCCAGACAACAAAAGTAGATCGCATGTGGTAACGTATGCGCCACCACATATTCCACATAGGGGGGCGCGACCTCGCCGGGCGCGGAGGAAGTGGAGCAGGATGAGCGCGGTTGGGCAATGGAGCGACTTCTTTACGCCATGTCGCAGATTGCCTTATTTCTAGCCATTTATCATCAGATCGATTCCCCAATAATGTCCTTGATATACCACAAACCGGGCAGTAGTTAGCCGTCCCAGGTAATGGCTCATCACATTCTGGACAATGGATTGTGTTCATCGGCAGTTCCCCCTTGCCTGGCAATCCACAAACAATCCCCTCAGAAAAACAAACTACATTGTCTATCGTCTAGTTGACGATAACAAATATAGATCGTAGATCGTAGTTCGATCAAATTAAACTTAAGATCTTTCATGATTGGTTACATTATAATACATCTTTGCGAAAAAATCAGCTTGCGCGACGGTAAGTATGGGAGTGGAGGAATTGGAAGAGTACTTTTGGGCTGTCAGCGCCGCCTGCTTTTGCTAATAGATTTGTTAGAAAAGGTAAACTTGACGCCTTGCTTCTCTACAAATGCCTGGAACTGAGCATAAAATTCGTCGCGGTCCTGCATCGTTATTACGGAAACGGCATCGGCAGTTTCGATTGCATATGGGTAACCGTTACCTGCAATCGACTCGGCGCGTACGACATCCAGTACAGGTTCAAGGATACCATCATCAAGCATCCAGCGTGGAAATTCGAGGCGCGTGGGTGGACGCCTGGCGGTTGTTTGTAAGTAGCAGAAGGCAACACTTTCACGATAGGGCCCATAGCTCTCTAGAATGTCGCCACGAGCACAAATCATAGCCGGCGTGCGATCACCCCATTGCAGTCTTCCTTGCCAGAGCAGAGCATCGTGAATCTTCTTCGTTTCACGGAGCACAGGTTGGGGTTCTAAGGCATCGAGGCGACGTAACATAGTGATTATATCTCGTGCGTAGGATGTATCTATATATCCTATAAGTGGCACACGCAATTGCTCAGAGGTCTTAAGCAATGAAACGGCTGAGTTGATATAACGTTCGCGGTATGGACTGGGCATGGTCAGGGCAAAGGAGACGACGAGCGAACCATCGAAGAAGACAACTGGACTATGTACGGGATCGCCCGCACGACGTGCACTGGCGCATTGCTCCATCTGGCTGCATAAGGTCTCGACTTCTAGCATGTAGCGCCGTAACGTGACCTGCATTTCCGAATAAGGATAGCTATCGGGATCACTGCTCTCATTTCTAGATTCCTCCATGATCTCATCAGGCGCGAGCACCTCTATGCGTACATCTTTTGTGTAGGGGCGTCCATGCATATGCGGATTAATGAAGAAGCCGACCTGGACGAGTGCAACGGGAATCGATGCGTCGCGCCAGGGCTGCAACTGGCTTCCATCGACTGCGACAGTGGTTACACCTTCAATACACTCGGCCCACTCACGTGCCTGCTCATGATTGGCAAATTCGCGCCCAAAGGGGAAAACTGGACTATGATAACGACTCTGAGATGCATTGACCAGCCAGCGATCAAATTCCGTGCTAGGACGGGCACCAGCGGAATGTGTGCCGCTTCCTGCTGGTGGCAAGACGTATTCTAGCTTTGCGCTGGTAGGATAGCGCTGGTAGAGCGTTTCCAATGCCTGTTGGTATGCTTTAAGTTGTTCGCTAAACGAACCATCATAGAGCGAGAACTGTCCACGCTTCAGATTAAGAGCGGCCTGCAATTTTCCTTTATGCAGCATAGAAATTTTCCTTTGTGTAATCTATAAAGGTTCTATTGAGCAATGATGGCATCGCCCTGATCCCTGCTTTGCATTTCTGGCATACCGCGTGCTATCATTTCGTCGTCTTCCAGCAGGTGTGTCTCAACGCCCTCTTTTTTCAGCCGCACAATGCTATCGAGACCCTGTTCAAAAGTATCATCATGGCTAATCACAACGAGTTGATCGAAGCCACGTACGCGCCGAATCTGCTCCGCGAGGTTCATACGCCGCAATTCGTCCATGTTCTGGGTTGGCTCGTCGAAGAATGCAATGTTGAGCGTCGAGAGCTTCTTGAGCAGAGCCAGACGGATAGCCAGTGCCGCGCTCATCTGTTCACCCCCACTTAGCTGAGCGAACGTACGCTTCACGCCACGCCGATGCAATACAACTTCGTAGTCGTTCTCCCAGGAGAGTTCGGCAGCATGGTCGCCCATAATCTCACCAAAGATACGATTGGCCTGGGCCGAGATATCATTGAGCATGGCCTTCAAGACATAGGGAGCAGCTTCTTTGATTAATTTGCGGAATTGCTCCATCATGGCGTGCAGGTCCTCCAGCGTGGAATGCTCTTTGCGAGCTGCCTCTAGCTGCAAGAGCAATGCTTCAGCCTGCTCAATCTGACGCTCCAATTCATTTATCCTGTCTTGCTGGTGCTCCATTGCTTTTGCCAGTGAGGCAAGTACACGATTGAGGTTGTCAATCTCGGCATTCACGGTCTTTAACTCATCGGCATCAAAGGCTGACTGAGCGCTTCTATAGGCCTGTTCGGCTTCTTGCAATGTCTGAGCGGCCTGTCCGGTTGCATGCGTCTGTTGCTGATGGGCCTGTTCGCGTTCGGGAAGCGTCTGCGCCTCGTTTTTATGCTGCAGATAGTTCTGATACCCTTCGTAACTATTGCGCTGAATGACCTCTTGTTGAGCGATATCCGTATCTAATGTAACATAAGCAACAAGTTGCGTCTGCAAGTTTTGTGCCTGCTCTACCACTTCCATTTCTTTCTGCTGCTCAACCTGCATTTGACGCGTAAATTGATCTTCCTGAGCTACAATGGAGAGTTGAGTTTTGTTGCGCGAGCGTGGATCATTCAATTGCACGAGTTGCGCTTTGACCTGCTCAAGTTGCGCTTTTCCGCCACTCAATTCTTCCACTTCAAGGCGGCGCTCCTGTAGATCGGCTTCGCACTGACGGATCTGTTCCTGATATTGCACTACCTGTTTACGTAAGCCATCCAGTTCGCGCACTCTCGCTTCTGCACTCTTGCTCTCTTTGTGTGCAGCATCGGCATCAACAATCTGTTGTTCGACGTTCTTAAGTTCGGCAAGTTCATCAGTAAGATCGGTAACTTCACGTTCCAATCCAGCCACCTCGACCGCAATTATCTGTAACCGTTCGGCCTGTCCATCGCGCCGCTCAATGTATTGCCCTAATTTATTGAGTGCGTCAGCATACTTCTTAATCTGGCCCATCTGCCCCGTCAGTTCTTTCTGCTTCTGACGTATGCCTGTCAATTGCATCTGTTCCTGGGTAAGCAAATTTTCAAAATAGGCTTCAAGGCTCACGATGCCGCGCCCCTTGATATTGAGGCAGCTTTCGTTCAATAAAGGACATTGTCCACCCGCGGATTGGGCCCGTGATTTCGCGTATCCTTCGATGCTCCCTTCGATACGAGATACCAGGGCAAACAGTTCGCCCTGTTTCTCCTGCAAGACTGGCATTTCTTCAGCCTCATGGCGGTGCTCTTCGATGATCGCCACGTTATTTTCGGCCTTACGCAGTTTCTCGGCGGTCTGCTCACGATCATTGAGCTTTTCGTGCAGCGAAGTGCGTTTCTCCTGCAACTGAAGCTGCTTGTTTTTACGCTCATTGCCTTTAATGCGTAGCTGCGTCAATGTTTCGTTGCGCTCGTTCACCTTATCGGCCAGCGGTTGCAAAGGCTCAATCTCGATGATCTTGTGCTGAAGTTCAGTCTGTCTCTGCACATATTGATCACGCGTCTTGCTCAACTTTTTCCCTTCGAGGACGAGCGAATCATAGCGCGTGACTCTCTGTATCAATTCGTCGCGTTGTTTCTCCAGTTCAATCTGCTGCTCGACCAGGGGGGCCAGGGCGACAATTTCCTGACGCGCAACGGCGACTTCTTGTAAGCGCCCTTGCAAGTTTTGTATTTTTGCGCGAATGGTTGCCAGGGTATTATTAAACTGCGACTGACGATCTCGTAATGTGTTGCGCTGGCGTTCATCCAGGCGTAGGCGCTCTAATTTCTCGCTGGCCTGACGATACAACTGGTGTTTATCGCGGCTCCCTAGCACAATCTGTTGCGCGGCACGGGCTTTCTGCAAAAGTTGTTCGTGATTGAGCAAAGTCTTTTGCTCATAGGCATATGTGGCCCTGCTCTGCTCATAATACTGACGAAGTTGTTCTAGCTGATTGGCCTGCTCGGTCAAAAACGTTGCGCGTTCACGATAGTGCACGATTTGCTGGTTGCCGAGTGCGTTCTGTTGCTTCTGCTGCTCATCAACCAGGCGCGCCTCCCTGAGTTGGGAACGCCACGCTTCCAGATCGCGCGTTTCATATTCCAGGCGTCGGATCTCGTTCTGCTGTTCCTGGGCCTGTTCTTTATATAACCTTTGAGAGTCAAGCAAATAATCGGCGGCAACCTTGTAATCTTCTATCTGGAGCAAGGTATCAAACGTCTGCTTCCGCTTACTGGCAACCTCGAGGAAGACTGAGGTAAAGGTACCCTGGGGAACACCAAGCGCGTCCCTAAAGAGGGAATCAAGGGGACGCTCGCGATCGATGCCGAAGAGGTCGTGGAGTTTATCGAGCACATCTGCTCGTTGATCAACACTTAAATCGGCTTCGGCGTCATAAACAAACCAGCGCGAACCGGAGCCACAACGCCGCTCGACTGTATAG
>JACDAE010000630.1 GCA_013695595.1 Ktedonobacteraceae bacterium
CATCAACACGATCCGCACAACAATAAGCATACGGGAACGCCAGGGTTTCTGAACCTCTCCGACCGTTTTTTGTTGCGCCACTCGATAGACATATTGTCGAGTGGCGCAACAAAAAACGGTCGGAGAGGTTCAGAAACCCTGGCGTTCCTGTATGCTTATTGTTGTGCGGATCGTGTTGATGGGTACTCTTAGCTTATCTGCGAGCGCGGAGGGCAGCTACAGCATGGGCCGTATCTTCTGTAATCAAATCGGCATTGATCGCTGCTCCAGCCTTCAGGCCAGCAGCGGCGGCGGTGATGACCGAAGCAAATGGGTCGGAAACATTGCCAGCAACCCACACTCCCGGAACGATGGTGGCTCCGTTGGCATCGGCAGGGACAGAGTTGCCCAAGACAGAACCTCCGATCTCCAGGTCAGTTGTCCCCAGCTCCAAGGTGCTGAGTACCTTGACGCGTGCTGCGAAACGGGGCGAAACTGCAATAGCCTGGCGTGGAATAACCTTGCCGGAGCGTAGCCGTACCCCTGTGAGCCGATCATCATGAACTTCAAGGGCCGAGACCTCTCCTTCGATGACCGTGATACCACGGGCAGCCAGCTGCTCAGCCTGCTCCTGGGATAAGGCGGGCGCGGTATGCTGAAACAGGACCACATCGGCGCTCCACTGCCGGAATAGCAGCGCCCCATGAACTGCCATCGGCCCGGTGCCAAGGATGCCGAGAGCCTGGTCACGTACTTCCCAGCCGTGACAATACGGGCAGTGCAGCACGTCGCGTCCCCACCGCTCGGCTATTCCTGGAATATCGGGCAGTTCGTCTACCAGTCCGTCGTCACCAGGAGCCGCCGTGCATGGACACTGCCTCCATTGGCCAGCACCACCCGGAAGCCGACGCGGTCGCTCTGGTTGCCTAAATGCTCGACCGAGGCGACATCACCAGAGATGATCTGCCCGCCATAACCAGTCACCTCGGTGCGACCTGCGGCCAACAGTTCCGAGGGCGTGGCTCCATCACGCGACAGGTAATTGTGGACATGTGCGGCCAAAGCGTTGCGGTGCTGGCCCCCATCCACGACCAGCACCGAACGTCGCGCACGCACAAGTGCTAACGCCCCGCTCAATCCAGCGGCTCCCCCGCCGACGACGACCACATCGACGATCTCTTGTGTGCTTCCAAACGTTTCTCGAACCATGATGTTCCTCTTTGTATCAAATATCCTTACAACTCCTATGCCATGCCCCTTCTCCTAGCTCCGTCCAAGATGAAGCGGGTATAGAAATCTGCCAGCCGCTGCTAGGCGCGAACAACCCTTCTTTTTCTCGTTGTCTTCATCACGCGGCCACTTCCTCCAATGACCACGACATAGCTCGTGAAGGCCAGGAGGCTGATACAGACACTACTGGGATACCCTGTGTAGAAACCAATTGCGATGCCCAACCAGGTGAAGGTAACAGCCAGACCTGCAGCCATCACGAGTCCTTCAAAAGGACGACTGACGACGTGATGTGCGATGGCGGCTGGCAAAAGCAGGAGGGCAAATACCAGTAATGCGCCCACAGCCAGAGTTGCTTCACTGACCGTCACAGCCAGCAAGACCATGAAACCCAGACCGAGGAGGCGCACAGGCACTCCACGTGCTGCTGCCACATCGGGATCAAGTGATGCGAAGAGCAAGGGACGTGCAATCAATACGAGCACGAGGATTGCCACGCCACTGATGAGCGCAATCATGCGAATCTGATCTGGAGAGGTACCCAGAATGTTCCCAAATAAGACGGTCACTCCGGAGAAGCCTGTCCCTGTCCCGCTCACATGTGACGTAAAGAGACTGAGAAAGAAGACGCCTAATCCTAGTACCCAGGCAAGGACGGTTCCAATCGCAACATCGCGTCCCCGTAGCCGCTCACCCAATCCCCCCATTGCGAGTGCAACTCCAATGGTCGTTACAATCAGGCTTGCAAACGGATTAATGCCTAACGCTGCACCCCCTAAGGCTCCGGTAAAAGCCACATCCGAAAGCGACTCGCCCGCGAACGCCTGGTGACGTAAGACCACAAAATAGCCAACCAGACCGGCGACGATACTCAAGATGGTTCCGGCAAGCAAGGCCTGACGCATAAAGTCGTAGCTCAGGATCGACTGGATATCCTGCCAAAAGTTCAGGGTGAATGGAGGAAGTGCTCCGGCAATACTACTCTTCATACCATCCTCCCCAACACTAAACGAGCACGCCGGCGTCTGAAAGAAGCTCGAACGAGTCGCCCAACTCGGACGAACACATACGTTGCAAAGGCGAAAGTCGTGATGAAAAAGCCGACTGGGTAGGGAGTAACGTAGCCAACTGCCAGCCCGATCCAGGTGAAGAGAAGTGCCAGAGCGATGGCAAACAGAACGGCTACGACGGGACGCGCCGTGACATACTGTGCAATAGCCGCAGGAGTCACGAGTAGCGCAAAAATGAGGAGGACACCCACAACTTGTACGGCGATAGCCACCTCCAGGGCCAACAGGAGAAGATACCCAAAGGAGAGGGCACGAACTGGAACCCCATGGGAGGCTGCGACATCAGGATCAATGGACGCAAAGAATAATGGCCGAGCGATGAGAAGAAGGACTCCAAGGAGCAGGAGCGTTGACCAGGCAATGACTCCTACGTCTGTATCATCGATGCCCAAGACATTGCCAAACAACACATTATAGACGTTGGACGCATACTCTGACGTGGAAAGATGAATAAAGAGAAAACCCAGAGCAAGTGAGGCGGTGAAAACGGCACCAACCGCAATATCGCTCTGACGATTTTGACGATCTGCACCATTGAGGGTCTGGATACCAATGGCGGCAAGGATACCCGCAAGAAAGAGACCAATGATCGATGGTATTCCGAAGAGCAGGGCCCCTGTCGCTCCAGCAAAGCCAACGTTGGCAAGACTGTGTCCGGCGAAACTCTGATCACGAAGGACCATAAAATAGCCAATGATGCCTGCAGTCAGTGCAACAAGCGTTCCTGCAAGATAGGCATTTTGCATAAAGTGATAGTGAAGGAGCATCTGGAGATCAGCCAGCAGATCCCAGGAGAACGCAACGGTATCAGCGAACGGAATGGGCATGATACGATATCTCCTCTTCTGGTTGCCCCACGACGACGATCCGCCCATCACTTGCTCGCAGCACCTCGATAGGCGTATTGTAGAGGTGTGAAAGCGCTTCTGTGGTAATGACCTCCTCCGGTGTTCCGACGGCGACCTGACCCTGTGCTACGTAGACGACACGATCAACGGCGGACAAAATGGGGTTGATATCGTGGGCTACGAGCAAGACTGCCGCTCCTGTCTCCCGGCTGATCTGGCGGATGACACCTGCCACGCCTTGTTGGTTGCGCAGGTCCAGGCTATCCAGAGGTTCATCCAACGCCAGAATTCGTGGGCGTGTCACCAATGCCTGCGCGATCAATAAGCGTTGTTGCTCTCCACCAGAGAGTTCCCCAATGGGGCGATCTGCATAGGCTGCTGCGCCGACGAGATCGATCGCCTGTTGCACACGTGTTGCGGCGTCGTGTGCCTTGCGCCGCTGCAGAAATGGCAGGGGCAATCCCCAGTTTCCACCGTCGAGTCCTAGTCGCACAATACTCCGTCCTCGGATATGGACGTCGGCCTCAAAATGTCGCCGTTGTGGAACATATCCGATGGAAGCGTTGCCACGCTTTGCTGGATGCCCGAGCACCGTGATGCTTCCAGCCGAGAGGGGCAGTAGTCCAAGTATGGCTTTCAGGAGTGTCGATTTCCCTGCGCCATTGGGACCGAGAATCGCAAGGAATTCCCCCGGCTGGACAGAAAGTTGGACCTGTTGCCAGATAGTACGTCCTCCTAGATTCACTGCTGCATCTTCCACCTCAATGATGGGAGAAAGGCTCTCTGGGACAGGAGCAGACGATGTGGTAGAAGACACCTCATGCATACGCGATTACCTCCTTTGAAGGATGGCAAGTTTCTGCTTGCCATCCTTGTGATTACTTGCCCGTTGCCTGCGCAAGCGCTGTTTGAATGCCTTCTAATTCAGCCGATTGCCACTGTTGGTAGGACGCATTCGCTGGCGTCAATGTTTCCGTGATGGTTGCCACAGGAATGCCGCTGGCTTTGGCTTTGTTAATGAGTGCCTGGATATTATTCGGCGTATTCTGCGAATTATAGATTAAGACCTTGATCTGCTTCTGTGTCACCTGCTTCTCAACGGTTGCTTCATCCGCAGCGGTAATATCTTCTCCCTCGGAAACCGCTTTGAGATAAGAATACGGGGTGATGAGGTTCAATCCGAGAGCAGGAGCAAGATAGGAAAAGATACTCTCGGTTGCCCCAACAGGGACGCCACTGTACTTTGCTTTAATTGAGGCAATCAGGTCGTGATACTGCTTGAGGCCAGTCGTCAGAAACGTCTGTGCTGTCTGATCAAAGGCGCTGGCGTCACCTGCATCAATTCCTTTCAAATCATCGCGGATTTTGTTCGTTACCGCAGTTACATAGTCGGGATTGTACCACATGTGTGGATTGTCACCTTCCTTTTTGCCGTTGAACGTACCCACATTCAACTCTTTCCGCCCACTTGATGGGTTGGATTGCAAGAGCTTGTCCATCCAGGGATCATAGCCTGCGCCGTTAAAAATGACATATTGGGCATCCGCAATCGTCCGCGCATTTGCAGTGGTCGGTTCATAGGCATGGGGATCAGCATTCGGATCGACAATCAGACTGGTGATATGTACATGACTCCCTCCAACCTGGGAAGCGATGCTGCCCCAAAAATTTTCTGCCGCGACAACCTCGATCGTCTTGCCTCCGCTATTACTAGCAGCAGGAGTCTGAGAGGTGGTGCCACAGGCGGCAAGGACGAAAAGCAAACAAATACTCATAAGGACAGATGGGAAAGGAATACGCAATGGAGACATGAAATCCTCCTGAAGGAAATGTGAACGAACTATGTAAGATGCTGCTCATTTCTTCTATGCCAAGAGAGACCCCTGGCGTGTTGCGAAGCGACACAGTTCATGCGAAAGCAAGATTCTGCCCTGCTGTTAAATAGAACTATTCATACGCTTGAGCGTTTGTCTCAACATGAGGATATACCTCACGTAGGGTTATCACCAAAAGAAATTGCCCATTCTATTTCATAGCACGTTGTTAGCGATACGATATATCAATACTATAGCCTAATTGAGATGCTATGTCAATAGTAAAGGTGCCTCTTTCCTCATGGTATTTGCAAGGCACCTCTTTTTGTGATACACTATCTCAATAATGAGGGTAAGAATATGGGAGAGTACGAGCTACTCTGCTTTCTTGTACAGAAGTAAAAGGTGAGAAAGAATGATTGCAGAGAAAATTTATGCTGCATTTGATGAGGTGAGTCAACGAAATACCCGTCCTCGACGGCTCATTGCGGATCGATTGGTAGAGCTTGCTGCCAAAGGAGAAGATTTTACGACGGATGATCTCTGGCAAGCGTTACGTGAGATTGAACCAAAGATGGGACGTGCAACCGTCTTTCGGGCAGTGGAAAAGCTTGTTGATATGGAACTCCTGGACCGTATCGAATTTGCAGATGGCACACACCACTACCGTCTCTGTGGCGGCACGCATCACCATCATCTCACCTGTACCCATTGTCATCGGGTTGTTGAGATAGATATTTGTCTCCCACAGGAGCAACTCACCGCAATTGGACAACAGACCAACTTTACTATTGAAGGCCATGCATTGACACTCTTTGGACGCTGCGAGGATTGCCATCAGAGAGAAGAACCACCTCATTTGACGAAATAGCCTCTCGGCGTTTTAAAAGCAGAGAGATCTTTTTTTATATTTCATCCATGTCTAGCACCTCCTCACCAATATGAGAAAGGACAAGTTCGAGTAGAGCCTGGATATGATTATCAATCAGGCGATAATACACGACGCGTCCTTCTTTACGTATTGAGACGATACGCTGGCTCCGCAATATACTCAGTTGATGCGAGATCGTGGTATCATCTCGCCCAAGCCCAGTTGCTAGATCGCTCACACAGACTTCACCGGTAGAAACATACAAGAGCGCATAGACGACCTGGAGGCGGGTCGGATCTTTGAGAATGGCAAAGAGGGAACCAATCATCTTCGCTTTCTCTAGTGGGAGACCCTTCTGTCGTATTTCTACGACCTGTTCGGGGTGAAGGATACTTCCTTGATAGTCACTTGTTGAAAAGAGATGATCCATCTCACGCTCCTTTTTAAGGAAAGAGTAGCAAATCGATACGGGTCAATTAGAAACTCTCCAGGTTGAATACTTCTAATGAGATATTGTATCACCTGCGCGCATTTTTAGAAACAAAATCTCTTGGAAATCTCTACAAAATGAACCTCTCTCCCTGGTTTTCGTAGACTACTCTCTCGTCGTCTGGCCATCCTTCTCCTTGACATTATTAACGAGACATTGTATCATCAATATATGGATACATCGAGAGACAAAAAAATAATAAAATCAGGTGAGCTGACTCCGATTGATCCAGCGGGGGTTGCAGAGGTGCAAGCGTTCTTACCATCTGAAGTATTGATGGCCGTGGTTGTTTCGACGTTTCAAGCTCTCGCTGATCCAACGCGTCTCAAAATTCTGTATGCACTCACGAAGCAAACTTGTTGTGTACGCGACCTGGCAATTCTGGTTGGCGTCTCCGAATCGGCAGTTTCGCACCAACTTCGTCTCTTGCGGGATCGTCACCTCGTCAGGCAGAAGCGAGCGGGTAACGTCATCTATTATTCATTAGATGATGGTCATTTAGCAGTTCTCTTCCGCGAAGCTGAACATCACGCAGACCATGTCTATCAGGGCATTCCTGATCATCCCTATTTCCTTGATGATACCACTCATTCCCCAGAGAAATAGAGCAATGTCATCAGAACGCTCTTGCAAAAGCTTCTCTGAGATGAAGAGAGCGTAGAGTGTACATGTATGACAAAAAGAGAAAGGAGGAGATCAATCATGATTGTGGAGAGGATTCGTGCTGCTTTTCAACAGGCCGGACAAAAAAATACTCGTCCTCGACGGCTCATTGCCGAATGTCTGGCTGAACGGGCTGCCAGCGGGATGGATTTTTCGATTGATGACCTCTGGCAAGCGTTGCGGCAACACGATCCACATCTGGGACGCGCTACCCTTTACCGCTCGATTGAAATCCTGGTGCAGGAGGGCTTCCTCGACCGCATCGATTTTGCGGATGGCACACATCGATATCATGTCTGTGTTGGCCGTGATCATCGTCATTTAACCTGTATCCAATGTCATTGCTTCATCGAAGTACATGTTGATCTGCCACTTGAGCAATTCACGAGTATCGGAACACAGGCCAACTTTACCATCGAAGGCCTGTCATTCACCCTTTTTGGACGCTGTGCTAACTGCCGTTTGCAAGAAAATGGCTACGCGTAGATGTTTTCATCTTAGAATACTCGATATGAAGGAGAAAATAAGCATGTTCAATGATTTATTCAATCAGAAACGCAGCATCGATCCTCAAATCCTCCAACAGGTGAAAACCTGGGTTCATGATAGCCTACAGATAGAAGATGATACCTCGTTACTGGTGACAGAGTTGCGTTGTAGTGAAGTTGGTTGCCCCCCAATCGAAACAGTGATTGCGCTCCTCAAATCAGCACATCCAACACAACAGTATAAGATCCACAAACCTGTTGCTGAGATTACGATGATAGATATTATTGCACTCGTCCATACTCAGGAGAAAAGTGCCGAAATATATTCAGCGCACCAAGAATGAAGCCTGGGAAGCATCCTCAAATGGAAGGCTACCTCTTTTGTAGCCTTCAAAGCACACGATCAAGTGATGGAAGAACGGATGTGGAAGAGGCAAAACCATCAAACACATACTCTTGTAAGGCCAGGGGTGGTAGAAAATAGCGGTTAGCACTCACCATAGCATCGATGTAGTCATAAAGCATCTGGATATGCATTTCTGTGTTGAGTGAATGGAACCAGATTGATTGACCATCGAAGAGCAGCAATGCGACATTTGCCAATGAGCAAGGACCCAGGCAGGCTGTATGTGTTAGATGTACGCGATTGCGCAACTTTCGTCGTTCCCATTCTTGATGATAGAGATCGGGAAAGCCGGGTGCGAAACCGCGTTCGGTTCTGCCACAACAACATCCAAGCTGACAGGTAAATAACTGCCCGATTTTGGGAACCACTTTGACAAGCTTTCCATCGGCTCTGAGTACTGGTACGTTCCTCATCTTTTTGTTCTTTCTATTGGGTAGCGACAGTATTTTCCATCATCGTTGAACACTGCCAGGTGTGACAATCACGAGCCAGGCGTTGCCACATCGTTGCAATGTTTGCTGGAGGAATAACGCGATGTGGCCATCCACTAAGACTCCATTTGCGGTAATCTTCACCCAGATTTTCTTGTACCCATTGTTCATACCCTCCAATCCAGGACAAGAGTGATGAGAGGAGTATGAGCGTTGTGTGTCCCTCTTCGGAGGTGATAGGGACGCGTAAGACTGGCAGATGAAGTGGAGTCCAGATGGACGCTGGTGGCTCAATTGTACAGGTCAGACGTGGCGAAAACCCGTAGCGTTGGAGAAAAAGTCCACCAACCTCGGTCTGAGCATACCATATACCAAATCCCCACAAGACGATATGTTGTCCTTGTCTATCGCACAACATATACCTGCTACTCCCCACAGATGGATCAGGAGGACGTTGATAGGTAAACGTGTAACGTAGCAACATATTGCCCTCCGGGTGACGGATATCATACCCCCAGCACCACATCTGTTGATGCAAGAGCGCGGTCGCAACTTTTTGTATATCGGCTGGAATGGAAATGCTTCCAGTCGCTGTCTCTGTCTTTTGATTCATCTGTCTTCCCTCACATGCCAGAAGCATTATTGAGCGATAGCAGGAGAGAGGCAGGCCTGGAGCTGGACCGCCAACCCCTCCTTGTCAAGATTGAGTCCAATAAAGACGCCTCGTAGCAATGAACGATCCTGTAGTGAAAAAGCTCTGATGAACACGAAGCCCGGCACATATTGAAAGACAAAGGTCTCAGAACTTCCAGTAAATGTCACAAAGCCTTTTGCTCGATACGCCGTTGCTGGAAGCTGTTCTAAGAATCGTTCAAAATGCTCTCTCTCTACAGGTCTATCAAGTGCAAAACTACAGGTATGAATAGACTCATGAGCGGCTCCATGCTGATGATGATCGTGATCATGATGTTCATGCTTCTCATGGGTATGGTCTTGCTTCTGGCGTTCTTCTGCTATGAAAGGTCTTGCGTGCTGCCCATAGCGTTGCTGCCCAATGAGACGTGTATGGGACAAAAGTGTTTCAATTCCCTCATACGGTATTCCACCTTCGGCTGCGAAGATTCTCGCTTGAGGTGCCAGTTTAGGCAAAGCAGACTCCAATGCCCCACGCCATTGCTCGTCGATAAGATCGCACTTATTCATTACCAGGACATCAGCAAAAATCACCTGGCGACGTGCGATTTCAACATCATTGCTTAGCTCTACAAAACGTTTGCTATCGAGAACGGAGATGATTCCTCCAACCTCAACCGTTTCCCACAGCAACGGATCGGTCAGTTCATCAAGCATATCAGCAGGGTCAGCCAGTCCTGTTGCTTCCACCAGGATGAGATCGATATCTGAACGCGAAGCCATCTCTCGCATAGCCGGGACGAGCTCATCCCCTGCAGTACAACAGATACATCCGTTCGTCAATTCTGTCATCGCCAGACCTTCCTGGCGGATTGCCTCACCATCAATCGATACTTCGCCAAACTCATTGACAATTAAGCCCGGCGTGAGTCCACGTTCAAGGCACCAGCTAACCAGTTCGCTGAGGACAGTGGTCTTGCCACTGCCCAGAAATCCTACAAGGATATAGGCCGGGATGCGCTTTTTGCCTTGTGTTTGCACTTCTGGTTGTTGCATCTCTCTTGCTCCCTTTCATTTACTTCAGTTGAGGTGGAGTACAGACAGTCACAACACCCGCTTCTGTGCCAAATGCAACCAGTTGATCGTCTGGAGACCAGGACACCTGGCTGACGCCTGAGCCAAAATCCACCTGCACCAGTGGTCGTTTCGGTTTTTCGATCTGCCAGAAAATGACATTGCCATCAGCACTTGCCGTGACGATCAGTGATCCTTGATGCTGAAAGGCAACCGCACTGACAAAGGTGGCATGACCCTGTAATTCGAGAGGTTTACTTCCGGCTGGTCCCTTCCCAGAACAATCCCAAACGGTCGTCGTGTTGCTGCCGCCTGTTGCCAGATAGCGACTGCTCCCATTCCAGGAAAGCTCACGGACTTTTGTGGGATAGCCATACATTTGAAGATCCTGACCATCCTTCACGATCCAGAAGTGGACCGTTGAGTCCTGATCTCCGGTGGCGATATAGCTTCCATCACGACTCCAGGCAATTGCGAGAATCGACCCCTTCCATTCAAAGGTACGCAGTGGCTCTTTGCTCTCGGGACTCCAAAATGAGATGCCGCCATACGAGGCCGATGTGAGCACCTGCCTTTTGGGTTGCCATGCAATATCTGAAATGGTACTGCGATGATCCGGATATTCCTGAAGCATCCAGCCATTAATCCCATCCCATAGCCGCAATTTACGACCCGCGGCCGTTGCTAAGAGGTTTCCCTGGGGACTCCAGGCGAGATGTTCCACCCATTCCGCACCACCGGGAAATTTGAAGCGCTCCTGCCCCTGTTCAGGATCCCAGAGGCGGATGTGTCCGTCCTGTCCAGCGCTGGCAAGGATGGTCCCGCTTGTATTCCAGGCAATTTCACAGGTGCCAAAGGTATGCCCATCCAAAACCTGTTGGACCTGGCCCGTTCTCCCTGCAAAGATCGTAATCGGGCCACTCACAGAGGCGGCGGCCAGCCACGTGCCATTGGGAGACCATGCCAACGAATTAACATGGTCATCAAGTTGTGCCAACCATTGCTGGCGTGAGTTTGGATCAAGGATGCGTCTTGAGGTTGGTTTTAGACGAGACATGCACGAAATCCTTCATTGAGTTTTACCCGATCCAGGTTGCGGCCAATAAAGATAAGTGCATTGTGGCGAGGGCTATTGCCCCAGTCCTTGTCTGGCCGTCCATCAAAAAGCATGTGGACGCCCTGGAAGACAAAACGTCGCGACTCCCCTTGTATGCTCAGTACACCCTTCATGCGAAAGATATCGGGTCCCTGGGTGCGCAGCAAGTTCCCAAGCCATGCATTGAGCTTTTTGGAGTCCAAGTCGCCCGCTGTATCGATGCCAACGGAAGAGACTTCGTTGTCATGCTCGTGTTTGGGTTTGTATTCATGTATGAGAACGGGTGAGAGCGTTTTGTGGTCATCACGCAATTCAATCTGAAACTCGCTAGGATGATGTTGTGTGAAGAGCGCGTACAAACCCGGTTCTCGTACCTCAATCATAAAGGTGGCTGCTTGATCGTTCAGGTGAAGCGTGTGGAGAAGAGCATCCTCAACTGCTATCATCTGACCCGTTTTGGCGTTCTCTCCATCTTCAGAAAAGCGGAGAACCGCGTCCATCGTCACACTCGCAAGAGCTTCAGGGGTCGCCTCTTTCATGGGGAAGAGTGCGATGCTCATCTCACGGTCCGGGCCAATCTCCAGGGCCAGTTGATAGGTTCCTGCTGTCAGGTCGTAGATTCCGGCCCACTCAAAGGGATATTCAGGTTCCAGGAATTTCGTGTCTACTTCCATTGCACGATCAAGATTGAAGCCACCAACATTGAGTATACTGTTCACCTCAATCAGCGCGTCTTGTGTGCGATAGATCTTTGCGGCTGCATTCATACTCTTGATGCGTGTTTCCAGACGCTCCAGATCGTCTGCTGCCACCAGGTCAATTTTGTTCAAGAGAATAACATCGGCGAAGGCAATTTGCTCCTTTACCTCGTCACTGCTGTCGATGTGCTCCCACACATGCTTGGCATCGACCACCGTCACGATGCCGTCAAGCTTGAGCTTGGTCTGCATTTCATCATCAACAAAGAAGGTCTGGGCAACAGGACCTGGATCAGCCATACCTGTTGTCTCGACCAGAATATAGTCAAATTTGTCCTTACGCTTCATCAGATTGCCCAGAATACGAATCAAGTCGCCACGCACGGTGCAACAAATACACCCGTTATTCATCTCAAAGATTTCTTCTTCTGCTCCAATCACCAGTTCCTGGTCGACCCCGACCTCACCAAACTCATTCTCAATGACCGCAATACGTTTGCCGTGTTCAGCGGTCAGAATATGATTGAGTAACGTTGTTTTTCCAGACCCCAGAAAACCAGTGAGAATAGTAACCGGAACCTGTGGACGTGCTGCTGTTGTCATAACAAAACTCCTTTTTATGGATGAGACTTCACAATTTTCGCTTGAATAAGGTTTTCCCCTGTGGTGTTTTTTAGGGCAATATGATGATGTCCAGGTTCTAAAAGATCCCCCTCCCGCTTGTCATCATCTCCACAAGACACAACATCGGTATTGCTCTTCTGTGTCCCCTGCTCTGAAGTGACATCCACATGCCAGATTTCCTGTACGGGATACCATCCACAGCGACGATAAAAAGCGCGTGCTCGTTCGTTTTGAGTGGTCACATAGAGCTGCATAGATGTTTCTCCATGTGACTGTGCCCATGTTTGAGCTTCTCGCATAAGGTGCTGTGCTAATCCGGTGCCCCGAAATGTGGCGTCGACATAAAGCGCAACCAGTTCAACCTGTCGTCGATGTTGAAAAAGCGGTGAATCACAATGCTCCTCCAGAATCAAAAGTCCTGCTGGTTGCTCTTCTATCCAGGCAATGAGCCAGAGTGATGAGTCAGAATGAGCGGTGCGCATGAAGTGATTGTAAAAAACCTCTCTCCAATTCGATGCAAGCGCGAATTTCTCATTGAAAGAGGTGTTATACCCATGCAATGCACCAAATAATGTCATTACCACCTCAAAATCTTCCAGGTGCGCAGGAGCAAAATACCTCTGAACCTGAAAGGAGAAGCGCCTATCCTGTTGTAGATTCATTGGATCTTCCATTCTAAACCGCATTCGCTCATGGTTATCCTCTTCCTGGAGAACAACAGGCACAAGCACTCATATGTACTGGTTTACTTACGGTAGGATCACTCACTACAGCAGTTTTCTTGAATGCGAAGCGCGAAACCTGGCGCACCACCAGATGAGAGCAACGTGGACAAGGAGTTGGATCATCGGCCTCTTTCATCAGCCGAATATGCTCAACATGAGTGCGGCATTCAGGGCAAACATATTCATACACAGGCATAGACGACATTCTCCTTTTTCAGACATCTAGACAATTTTTTACCTCATACATGAGCATTGCTTCTCTCTTCTGTCTACTGATTCACCTTTTTACAAGAGCACGTTAATGATATGACATATCATTAAAAGACAATCAGAGTATATATGATCTCTCCTCTGTTTGTCAATGAGATTACGTATCATTAATTGTTGGGAGAGAGAAAAGAGTGTGAGAAAGATCTCTGTTTGTTAGGAAGAAGCCCCCAAAGAAGATCTAATAAGCTATTCACGACGATTTGGGGTCATAACACATTTTTTCATATCATTGGCTTCCCAGAGAAAATTGCTGGATACCTGAAAGAAACGTCAACGCCAGTGGTCATTATCCCAACACGTTTCACAATACCCTGTGACTAACAATTCTAGCGTCAGATCGTGAAACGAAGACTCCTTCTCTAGCCGTTCGTGAAGGTCTCCAAGTAGGGTTTCATCCAGATGAGAGAGCGAATGGCATCTACGACACAAGAGATGATGGTGTGCGGGACCTCTTACACGTTCATAATACGGCTGTTGGCCAGAAACATGGGTGACACGCACCATTCCAAGACGAAGAAAGAGGTCCAGCGTGCGATAGATCGTAGAAAGCGTCATCTGTGGACAGTATTCGCGTACACACTCCAGAAGTTGCTCAATCGTCAGATGAGTCTGCTCCTGCTCCAAGGCTTTTAAAATAAAATGGCGCTGGGGAGTCGAGCGATATCCATGAAGATGAAAGAACTGTTCTGCATCCAGTTGGTTCATGGCGGTAAGTCGATCCTCTCTCACAAATGCTTTCTCTTCCTTGTTAGGAAATACATGTAATTGGGAATCATTTGCAATTGCCTTTTTTTGCTAGTATACTCTTTGAGGGTCCATTTTTCAAGATCGTCATTTGTAGGGTGATTCGTGTAGGAGGAGCCCTCTTTCCGTCCTTTATTTTGCGCTCATGCGCATCATCCCCGATGGTTCTTTAGGAGGTATCATGAGCAGTAACTTTAGTCTTTCAGCTCTCTCGCGCGTCTTCAAGAACAGCTCGCACGAGGTCCGTAGCAGAGTCATTGGTATCTACGCATTTTTGGTTGGATTGAACTTCCTGGCCTGGCTTTTTGCCCTCATCGCCTTCGGACATTCTCCGACGTTGCTGTTACTGGCCCTCACGGCCTACACCTTTGGGTTGCGACATGCTTTCGACGCAGATCATATCTCGGCAATTGATAATGTGACCAGAAAACTGATGCAAGAGAAGAAACGGCCTGTTGGCGTTGGCTTCTTCTTTTCACTTGGTCATTCCACCATTGTCGTTGTCATGACGATCCTTATTGCCCTTGCAGCCGTCGCGGTGCAGAATTTTGACCAGATGAAAACGATTGGTGGATTGATCGGGACGGCAGTCTCTTCTTTGTTCCTTTTTCTCATTGCCATCATTAACATCGTCATCCTTGTGGATATCTACAGGACGTTTCGTGATGTCAGGAATGGTGGGGAGTATAATGACCAGACCGTTGATGAGTCGTTGAATAAACGGGGACTCATGGGGCGCTTCTTTCGTCCCTTACTCAGGGTGACCGATCAGAGTTGGAAAATGTATCCGGTTGGTTTGCTCTTCGGTCTAGGATTTGATACGGCGACGGAGGTAGGACTCCTGGGTATCGCGGCCAGCACCGCAGGGAAAGGAATTCCTGTGGTCGCTATTCTCATCTTCCCAGCCTTATTCACCGCAGGGATGTCTTTAATGGATACCACAGATAGTATCTTGATGCTGGGAGCCTATGGATGGGCCTTCGAGAAACC
>JACDAE010000649.1 GCA_013695595.1 Ktedonobacteraceae bacterium
TCCAGTCTTGTTGGGCTTCTTCTTTACTCATCTTTTCCCCTTCCTTCTGCTTCGTTTTCTTGTTTTTCTTACCTTACCATGTTTTTTCTCTCACTTCCACCCCTTGGCAAAAAAATGAACTGCACCCAAAGCTATTTTGGACATGCAGCGGCGTGCCCATTGATATATACCTATATAATGAGCACGCTTGTGCTGCTAGAAGCTACTCAGTTGCGAGAACTTGAGGTGAGTCTAGCGTTTCTTTGTGATCTGGTGGATGCAAGATAGCTACACCAGTGGTTGATTGACGAACGAACAGGTAGACGAAGCCGAGGATCAACCATATTACAGCGAAGACTAGAGCAATGATCGTATCCGCCTGCGTAGAACCACCTGCGGTAATCGCGTAGTAGATCACGCCGATGAACAGGAGGATATTGAGCGCAGCTCCCAGGACGGGCGCAATGATTGTTGAAAAGACGTTGCGTCCCGCGACTCCTGCAAAGGCAACGACACAGATGATGCAGGTCATGCCGTAAAGCAGGAAGGTGCCAATGTTTGAAATGAGTGTTACCCGCGTCAGGTTGTCGATGCTCAATACACCATAAGAGCCGATGATTGCAGAGACTAATGTCAGCACAATCACACCGATGTGAGGAGTACGATAGCCCTTATGCAGTAAACCAAAGACAGAGGGCATTTCAGTATCTTTACCCATTGCGTAGGTTACGCGCACACCAGTATTCAAGCAGGAGAGCGAGGTACCAACAAGCGCGATGACCACACTCACGGCTAGAATAATCGCGAATGCCTGCCCATTGCCACCGAGAAGACTGTTACCAATGATCTTAGCCATGTCTCCGATTGGTGCGCCAGAAGCGTAAGCAGCGGTAAACCCTGTGCCAGCAGTATTCTTCAGACCATCATTAACGAAGTAGTTCGCTGCAAAGTACTCAAAGAAGTAGAAAATGACGGCCTGGATGACCAGGGAAAGGATCACACCACGGGGAATATCGCGCTGTGGATTCTTCGCTTCTGCTGCCAGTGCTGTAGCCGACTCAAAACCGACAACGAGCAGGATGGCAATCGTCGACTGGAAGATAAGACCACCCATGTCATGAGGTGTGATGACGCTCAATGCACTTGGATGCAGATAATGTACGTTAGGATGCTGGACACGATAGACAATCGCCATAATTGAGAAGCTCAACAGAGCCACAATCTGGATGATGTTGATGATGATATTCGCCGTTGTTGCACCAGAAACGCCAATGTAGGCGATAGCACCAACGATAACCGCGAATATAACGCAGACCAGAACCTCTTGCCAGCCAGCCCCAAAGCTGGGAACGAACGTTTGAATGATATAAGTAATGACAAGTCCCATGAATGCAACCATCACACCAGGATAGACCCAATAATACAGGTGCGAGGTCCAACCGACAATAAATTTGCTGATACGTGCGAATTTGAAGTGCCGATGTTCTTCTTGCTGCAAAACCGCAGCTTCTGCGAAGAAGTAGGAACTACCCGCACCCGCTTCAGGATAACGTCTGGCCAGTGATGCATACGCGATCGCAGTAAGCATCGCAATAGCCGTCGCTACAAATACAGCGAACCACATATTTAGCGCAGAACCCGGAGCGGCCTGAAGCTGATATGTGGTCCAGAGGAAAGCGCCTGGCGCGATCAGCGCCATAGCATTGATTGTCACACCGGTGAGCCCTAGTGTTGGCTTCATTGTGACTTCGGTCGGTGATTGAGCTGCCATGCAGTACTCCCTTTTTAGTGTTCTTAAACATGCACGACGTCAAGGCATCATTACCACAGGCTGACCATCACGGCTCATTTCGTAGAGGGAGAGTCGCCGCTTTGCGTAGCTCATTCTATCTCTTCTTGTAAAGAAGTATAAGAATATCTCCACAGTAAAGAAAGAGACAATTTATAAGAACACGCCACTCATCTTTTGTGCAATTTGCACAATGCCTATAGATAAAGCATACATTTCCCAAAATCGCGTTTGCGTGTGATAAAATAGCTGCGATAAAGGCTCACCGCTGTGCCGCCATGTTTTAAGATGTTTTTTCTATAATAAGGATAGGCTGATGCCAGAAATTGATTCCCGTCGTGAGAAAGATGCCCCCCTTCGCCAGGACATTCGTACCCTCGGCAACGCCCTGGGGCAGGCTATCCAACATCAGAGAGGCCATGACGTTTTCGATACCGTTGAACGTCTACGCTCAGCCTGTAAACGCCTGCGTGACTGCGATCAGCAGCTTCTTACCGCTTCACCTAAAGATGCTGACCTCTTACGCTCCGAAATCAAACAACTCGATCAAGAGATTATGCAGCTTGTCGAGGGGTGTAGTCTGGATACCGCCATCGATGTTATTCGCGCCTTTACCGTCTATTTTCATCTCGTCAATAGCGCCGAGCAATATCACCGCATTCGTCGTGGTCGGGTCTATGCCGCCAGCCACAACGATCAGCCACAACGTGGCTCACTAACCGCTCTGATCAGCTTTCTGCAAAAAAATGAACTCGATGCTCCTACTGTGCAAAAGTTGCTCGACCAGCTCTCTATTGAACTGGTCTTCACTGCTCATCCTACTGAAGCAACCAGACGTAGCCTGATTACAAAAACGCGGCGCGTCGCGGACCTGTTGGAGATCTGGGATCAGCAGCACGAGACAATGACTTCCAGAGAGCGTACACATTGGCAACGTGAACTGGAGAGCGTTATTGATCTGCTCTGGCGCACCGATGCCGTGCGCCGTGTGCGCCCACAGCCCCTGGACGAAATTAAGATGGGTATCTACTATCTCGACGAGATTCTCTATGATGCCCTGCCGGACCTCTACAGCGAATTTGAAGAGCTGTTACACGAAGCATATCCAGATCTCGCTGTGCCGTCGTTCTTACGCCTTGGCTCCTGGATCGGTGGGGATCAGGATGGCAATCCCTTTGTTGGCCCTGAGACTATGTTTACGGCCCTGAATCTACAGCGTAGCAACGTTATTGAGCACTATCGCACCGCCATTGAGAGAATGGCCCAGGAGTTCTCACAATCGCTCAATTACTCATCCGTCACGGAGGCTCTTCAGCGTTCCATTGAGGAGGATGCTCTACGTCTGCCGAATTACAATAATGAGCTTGGTCCTGAGGTGCCTCTGCAACCTTATCGCCGCAAATTATCCTTCATGTGGAAGCGCCTTGAAGCAACCCTCACAGCCTCAGAAGCACCACAAAGCAAAAAAACAGCGTCTTTGAAGGGCAAAGGTTCTGCCGATATAAGCTATCCTGCCGCCTATGGCAGCGCCGATGAACTCTTGCGCGACCTCGCTCTTGTGCGCGACAGTCTGCTCTCCGATGGCGAAGATAACCTTGCGCATGGCCAGCTCTCCAGGCTGATCCGCCAGGTTGAGGTGTTTGGCTTCTACTTTGTGGCTCTGGATGTACGGCAACACAGTGGCCGTCACGCCGCTGCTATTGGCGAACTCCTACATGTGACCGGCCTTTCTGAGGAGGATTACACAAAGATCGATGAAACCGCACGCCTGTATCTTCTGAATAATTTGCTGGGTGATCCACGCCTGGTCACACGGCCTGATCTGAAGTTGAGCGAAGAGACATGGCATGTGCTCAATACCTTTCATGCCATTCGTGAGGCACGTGAGATATTTGGGGAACGCGCGGTGACCTGCTATATTATCAGCATGACCGATAGTTTAAGTGATCTGCTTGAGGTGCAGTTCTTCTGTAAAGAGGCGGGTATTAATAACCTTCCCATTGTGCCGCTCTTTGAAACAATTCATGATCTACATGGATGTACCGATATCCTTAATCAAGCTTTCACACATCCTCATTATCGCGCTTATGTCTCTCAATGCCACTATAAACAGCAGGTCATGCTTGGCTATTCGGATAGTAGTAAGGATGGCGGTATTCTTACGTCGAGCTGGGAGTTATATCAAGCTCAGGGTCGCCTGGCAGCTCTTGGGCGTCGGCATGGCATCGGCATTACCCTCTTTCATGGTCGTGGTGGCGCAATTGGACGTGGTGGTGGTCCTATCTATCAAGCGATCCTGGGACAACCGCCGGGCACCGTCAATGGACGCCTGCGCATCACCGAGCAGGGAGAGATGCTTTCCTTCAAATATGGGCAGCATGAGATTGCGATCAGAAACATGGAGCTGGTCGTCGCTGGCGTTGTACAATCAAGCCTTCCCGACGAAGGTGTGAGCGAGTCGCGTATCCATCCGAGTCCCACCCATGAGTGGATCACCCTTATGAATACCCTCTCGGCGAGTGCCCACAGGCGCTATCGACAACTTATCTATGAAGATCCCACCTTCTTGCAGTTTTTTGAGCAGGCCACTCCGCTGCTCGAACTGGGGTGGCTCAACATCGGCTCGCGCCCGGCACGCAGGGCAAAGGGACGCGGCATCGAAGAATTACGTGCCATCCCCTGGGTCTTTTCCTGGATGCAGAGCCGCTACGTTCTGCCTAGCTGGTACGGTGTTGGAGGCGCTCTTGAGGAGTATATCGAACAAGATCCTGCCAATCTTGAGCAGTTAAAAGCCCTCTATAAACGCTGGCCTTTCTGGCGTGCCTTTCTGGATAATCTGCAAATGACGCTCTCTAAGGCTGATATGCATATTGCGAGTCATTATGCCATGCTGGTCGATGATGAGGCATTGCGGACCCGCCTTTCAAGCGAGATTGTAGATGAGTATGAGCGTACACGGCGCAATGTGATACGCATTGTTGGTGGAAAAGAACTCCTCGACAACTCGCCCGTCCTGCAGCAATCCATCCGCCGACGCAATCCATATGTCGATCCATTAAGCTATTTCCAGGTAACGCTGCTACGCCGCTTACGTGCGTCCGGTGGCATTCTGGATAGAGATCCACGGCAAGAGAGCAGCCATGAAGAGAATGAGCAGGATAAGCTCACCTATGCCGTCCTCTTGACCATTAACGGCATTGCCGCTGGGGTGAGAAATACGGGTTAATCGGTTATTAAGGTAGGGAAGCCATTTATAATTCCGTGTGGCAACAAAACGCATGGTTGATCAGGGTAGGGAAGCCATTTATAATTCCGTGTGGCAACAAAATGCATGGAGCAAGATGGTATGACGACCACACGGAATTATAA
>JACDAE010000662.1 GCA_013695595.1 Ktedonobacteraceae bacterium
CCTCAGGATGGTGGTATGTTGGCAACGTTTCGTGCCCAGGCCGGAAATAGAAAATCTTGCCCGCGCCCCGCGTATAACAACAACCGCTTCTGAATATTTCGCCTCCCGTAAACCAGCTAATAAAAACCAGTGTTTCAGGGGCAGGAATATCAAAGTGCTCGCCATACATCTCTTCAGAGTCGATCTCGATATATTCTCCCAGCCCCTCCACAATGGGGTGACCCGGTGCCACCACCCAGAGGCGCTCACTATCCTCGCTCTCACGCCACTTAAGATCACAACTCGTCCCCATCAGGCGCTTGAAGATCTTCGAGAAATGGCCCGAATGCAACACAATCAGCCCCATGCCGTCCAGCACACGCTGCTGCACGCGTGCTACAATTTCATCACGTACCTCTCCATGCGCCTGATGCCCCCACCAGATCAACACATCCGTTGCAGCAAGCACTTCTTCCGAGAGACCATGTTCAGGCTCATCCAGCGTCGCCGTACGCACATTCAAGCCACTCTTTTCTAACGCAGTAGCAATTGTTGTATGAATACCTTGCGGGTAGATTGATGCAACATGCTGGTCATTGCGCTCATGACGATATTCGTTCCAGACAGTAACACGTATTTCTGTTGTGGACACTTGTATATCCTTCTTTCTAGAAAATGCTTGAGCAAATCCGTTCTTGCTCTCGACCTATAGCATACCATCTCTGATTTTGCTTCTATGCACCATTGGCAGACAAATGCAATCCTCCAATGGCTGGAAACACTTCTTCATAGCAATTCTGTGATATGATTTCTTAGACAAACAGGCAACAGGAACCATCTTCATGTTCTCGCATTAGAGGCCCCTGAGGATTACCAAAAGAAAGAGGATCATAGTTTTGGAGATCAGCAAACCAACCAGCATCGGCGTTATAGGATGCGGACAGATTAGTTCTATCTACATGGAGGCACCAGCTACCTTCGATATCCTCAATATTGTCGCGTGCGCTGATATCGATATGGTGAAAGCACATGCACAGGCAAAGCGCTTTTCCATTCCAAAGGTCTGTACTGTCGAGGAACTCCTGGCAGATCCAGAGGTCGAGATCGTCCTCAATCTGACCATCCCCAATGTCCACAGCGAGATTGCGCTGGCAGCCCTTGCAGCAGGCAAATCGACCTATAGCGAGAAACCATTAGGCGTCACCCGCGCTCAGGGCAAAGCCGTTCTCGATGCAGCACAGGCAAAAGGATTACGTGCTGGATGCGCCCCCGATACCTTCCTTGGTGGTGGCCTGCAGACGTGCATTCAATTAATCAATGAAGGGCAGATCGGGCAGCCCGTCGCAGCAACAGCGTTTATGCTTGGGCATGGACCCGAAAGCTGGCACCTCGCTCCCGACTTCTACTACCAGCCAGGTGGGGGACCAATGTTTGATATGGGGCCCTACTATTTCGCCGCTCTGATTGCTATGCTTGGACCCCTGCGGCGCGTCACTGGCTCGGCGCAAACGTCTTTTCCAGAGCGCACCATTACGAATTCACTCGAGTATGGCCGCAAGATCAAGGTCAACACGCCCACCCATATCGTCGGTGTATTGGATTTCGCAAATGGTGCGGTCGGCACTATCATCACCAGCTTCGATGTCTGGTCACACCAGTTGCCCCGCATCGAGATCTATGGCACGGAAGGCTCTTTAAGTGTGCCAGATCCCAATACCTTCTCCGGCCCCATCTCTCTCAGGCGTGCCAACGAAAAAGAATGGCACGAGGTTCCATTGACCCACGGCTACACGAAAAACTCGCGCGGCATCGGTCTCGCGGACATGGCCTATGCCATACAGGCCAACACGCCTCAACGTGCAAGCGGCGAGATGGCATACCACATCCTCGACATCATGCAAGCAATCCACGAAGCCTCCGATGAAGGTCATCACATCGAACTGAGTAGCACCTGCCCACGTCCAACTCCACTCCTGGCAGGAATGCACACATTGGCCGAAAATTATTAAGTGAGAGGAGAAAAAACATGTCACAGATCAAAGGACCGGCGCTCTTCCTCGCACAATTTGCGCAGGATGAAGCACCATACAACACCCTTTCCAACATTTCACAATGGAGTAAAGAGATTGGCTTTGTTGGGGTACAAATCCCGGCCTGGGATAGCCACTTTATTGACCTCGACAAAGCCGCTGAATCAAAGCAATACTGCGACGATCTGAAAGGCCAGACACATGGCCTGGAAATCACTGAGCTGGCGACTCACCTGATCGGTCAACTGATCGCAGTTCACCCTGCATTCGATATCCTGTTTGATGGCTTTGCGCCCGCTGCATACCATAATAATCCTAAAAGCAGGGCCGAATGGGCTGAGAAGCAGATGATTAATGCGATCAAAGCATCGCGCAACCTGGGCCTGTCGGTAGTGCCTACGTTCTCAGGGGCTCTACTCTGGCAGACCGTCTATCCCTGGCCGCAACGTCCACAGGGGCTGGTCGAGCTGGGCTTCCAGGAACTGGCAAAACGCTGGCAACCCATCCTCAATGCAGCCGAAGAACATGACGTCGACCTTGCCTACGAGATTCATCCAGGCGAAGATCTGCATGATGGCATCACCTTTGAGCGCTTTTTGGACGCGACGGGCAATCATCCCAGAGTGCATATCCTCTACGATCCCTCACATTTTGTCATCCAACATCTCGACTATCTTGGCTACCTTGACTACTATAAAGACTACATCAAGGCCTTCCACGTCAAAGATGCCGAGTACACTATCTCCGCACGCTCAGGGGTCTACGGTGGCTATCAAGATTGGGTCGAGCGTCCGGGACGCTTCCGTAGCACAGGTGATGGACAGGTTGACTTCAAAAAAGTCTTTGCCAAACTCACCCAGAATGGCTATTCCAGTTGGGCGGTGCTCGAATGGGAAGACCCCCTCAAAGATTCAGTCCAGGGTGCACGCGAGGGTGCGGCCCTTATCAAAAGCATGCTCATCGATACCCCCACGCATGCATTCGACGATTTCGCAGGTGGTCAGGCCGATGACGCAACCAATCGCCGTATCCTTGGCATCGATTAAAGCAGTTATAGAGTCTTCATAGAAAGGAAAGGCAATAGAAAAACCATGAGCCGAGACGTATCAAAGAGGAAATTACGCGCTGGCATTGTCGGCGGGGGCAAAGGTTCTTTTATTGGGGCTGTACATCGTATCGCAGCCGAACTGGACGACCAGGCCGAACTTATCGCGGGCGCAATGGCAACCGATCCACAACGCGCCAGGGAATCGGCGGCGGCATGGTATCTGCAACGCTCCTATGATAGCTTTGCAGAGATGGCAGCCGCAGAGGCACAACGCGAGGACGGCATCGATTTTGTCATGGTCACCACGCCAAATCATGTCCATTATAG
>JACDAE010000668.1 GCA_013695595.1 Ktedonobacteraceae bacterium
TCTCCGATCCCAGCCAGGGAACGGGTCGCCGCGACCTGGTTGGCCCTATGTCCCTGGCATCAATTGCCGCCGGTACCGATGGCCTGCTCATCGAGGTTCATCCAAACCCCGACGAGGCACTCAAAGACGGTGCTCAATCTGTCACAATTGAGCAGTTTACAGCTTTAATGCCCAAGATACAAGCTGTAACAAAAGCTATCGGACGCTCGATCATCACCGAATAACGTGAGCAGATCTGCCTAACCATGTACCGCACGTATGACTCATACGGCTTCTAAAGAGCATTTCTGGGCTATACGTGCGTTGCGCAGCGCATCAATCTGTGTAGCGACTACAAGGTTATTCGTGTAGATTTCTAGAGTAATAGGCCATCTGGGTCGGGGCCTCCTCCACGCCTACCATAATAGTGGACAGATGTGCCGTTGGATACTCGGCAAGCGCCTTGCAGATCTCTTCACAGATGTATTCAGCGAGCAACTCCGCTGTGGAATTTGCAATGGGCAGCTCTGCTACGTCAGCGCGGGGAAAGAGATAGCGCCTCTTGTTAAAGCGAATCTCCCAACTTTCCTCGGTCGCGATGAGCTCAAGATGAGGATTGTGCAGGGGCAAAAGAAATCGATGATCTAAATGCTGGCAGATCTCTTTTGTCCTGCGCTTCAAAATCGTAAAATCAAAGACGACATTATCACTCCCCAACTCTCCCTCAATTTCAACCAGAACTCCGTAGTTGTGCCCATGCAATCGTTCACACTTGCCACTATACGTAATAAAGTGGGCGGCACTAAAGTGTAGATAGCCACCCTCTACCTTTACCTTCCGCAGAATTCGCCTCTCATCTGTCATGCCAGGAACCTCGTTCTATATGTAGAGACACTCTCTTGAAATTTTTATGGACGGAATGCTCTTAGCTTACCAGCAAGAACGTAGAAGGGCAAGAATTGTAAGATATGCACTGGGTATGAGAAAAACAACTACCAATGTAGTTTTATTACTCAGGGCAACAACGCGCTATATGGTATACTAAGAGGGAGCTTGCAGGAATCTTCCTGCACTTTAAAAAAGGAGATCTGCCGATAATGACTGTTGCTGAATCACTAGAGGCCATGCAATCAATTTTTAATCCTTCAGCAGCCGCTGGTTTAAATAAGACACTCCAGCTTACTGTAACCGGTGACGATTCTGGCGTCTACGCCTTTAAGATCGCGAATCAAACATGTGAGCTGATCCGTGGCGGAGTTGAGAAACCCGATCTCAATCTGACTGTGGCCGATAAAGATTGGTTGGCCATTGCCGAAGGCAGGCTGGATGCTATGAATGCCTTTATGACCGGCAAAGTGAAAGCGGCTGGCGATATGATGTTGGCTATGCGCATTCCCAACCTGTTTCCAGTGAAAAGATAGGTGCGAAAAAACTTTTCAGGATGAGCGACGGTGGGATTTTTTCATTTCAGGTAGTACCCATCCCACTTTTGCTTCATACATCCACAATATATTGCTGTTTGCACATCTTACAACTTATACTACAATGAATGAACGAAGCAGTCTCTGCCTGACACTTTTTTTCATAGACGGCTAACCGTAGAAAGGCGTCCGACATGGTACTTAGGAGTAGCGAACTTCATCCTAACCTGCAACACCTTAATGGCATGCTGACTACCCACGAAGCTGCAAAACAACTCGATCTTAGTTATTGGCACTTTATGCATCTAGTGGAAGCGGGACGTATTCCCGGTGTGCGTGTAGTCGATCGTTGGCTCTTCTCCCCAGTTGATCTGGACGACTATAAGCGAAGCAAGTTTGGAGAGATGGAGAATCTGGCCAGGGCAGCATTAGAAACACCCAGCATCGGATTAACAGAAAAACAAGCCACGATCTGTCGCTATCTCGTCAGCAACGAACGCCCCTCTGAAATCGCACGGAAGCTTCAACAATCCCGTCAAGCAGTCCATTCTCAGATATCACTTATACGCGAAAAAGTCTCTCGCGTCCAGGCCGCACCCCTGATCCCACCCGAATCTCCTATAGTTCAAACCTCTCCGACAAAGCGAGCCAGCAGAACCAAACGATTACGTGCCTAGCTCTCGTATGTCAACGACCATGTGTTGTGGGCTTACTGAAAGAGGTTTTCAACCAGAAATAAATAATAACATCAGAGCTATTCTCCATCCCTTGATACGGTTGTTGAGCATCCTTCTTCATGGGGTAGTCAAGCACATCATGGAATTGAAAGGCTGTATCTATTGTTTATATGAGTAGCGTATAAGGTGTGGCATCACTCCTCATCTGGAGCGGAATCGAGAAAGTCGATGTCCTATCAAATCAGGATAAATTTCTGATCCTGAATGAGAGGCCGTTCATTTTGCACATACATTGGTACTTACAGCTAAATTGCTGATTGTCCTGATGCAGATAGGTCTAAAAAGGTGTATAATAGAAGTGCCCCTAAGACAAATGCGGGTACATGAATGATTCCTCTACCCGATACTGCTATAGAAGTCTTCAAACCCACAGGGTTGATGCATTGAAAGTGGAGCTTAGTAGTGCTTGTCTGAGTGCGTTCTATTGTGAACTTCGCCCTCTCGACAGGTAACTATTATTAGGTTAAAATCTTATGGGAATAATCTTATGCAATCTGCGATGATGCGGGCTTGCTACATGTGCGGTTTCACGAATTGTGACCCTCAACAGTAACTCCACTGTTGACGACGGGCGTTGACCTCAATGTTGTAATACAACGGTCCTGTCCTGCAAACGTGAAGATAACGTCAGGTTATGCATTGGACACGTCAACAAGTCCACGCAAACGGACGCTACGGATTTATTAGCTATGCTTTTTAGATGGACAGTGGCAAAGCAAGATCTATCACCTTTTATTCAAAATCTTTTTTTAAAGTTTTGCTGCCATACATGCTGCTGCCGACCAGAGGATTTGAAAGGACACTATGCAGACTGAAACGGTTTTACACACGGGTTCGGGACCAATTGTACGAGAAGATATTCGAAATGTCGCAATTATCGCTCACGTTGACCATGGCAAGACGACGCTGGTGGACGGGCTGCTGAAGCAGAGTCATATCTTCCGCGAGAATCAACACGTAGGCGAGTTGATCATGGATTCTAATGATCAAGAGCGCGAGCGTGGTATTACGATCCTGGCAAAAAATACTGCCATCGATTATCGTGGCATAAAAATTAATATCATTGATACACCAGGACACGCTGACTTCGGCGGCGAGGTCGAACGTGTTCTAAACATGGCTGACGGCTGTATCCTGTTGGTTGACGCCGCCGAGGGTCCAATGCCTCAAACACGCTTTGTGTTGCAAAAGGCATTAGAACTTAATCTCCAGCCGATTGTGATCATTAACAAGATAGATCGCAAAGACGCACGGATTGATCAAGTGGTGGAGGAGACGCAGGATCTCTTCCTCGAATTGGCTACCAATGATGCTCATCTAAACTTTCCAATTCTTTATGCAATTGGCCGCGATGGTGTGGCCATGCTTAAGCCGGACGATGAGCGCAAAGACTTGCAGCCACTGTTCGATACAATTGTCAGCACTGTTCCAGCACCAGTGGTTGACGTCGATGCTCCATTGCAGTTACTGGTGACGGCCCTTGACTACGACGATTACAAAGGCAAGTACGCCATTGGTCGTATCATCCGTGGTCAGATTACTCCTAATACAACGGTCGCACGCATCAATCGTGAGGGCCAGATTTCACGTCAGAAGATCAGTCTTGTACTCTCATACAAGGGTTTGCAGCGTGTAGAAGTATCGGAAGCGCTCGCAGGCGATATCGTGGCACTCACAGGTATCTCTGACGCCAACATTGGCGAAACCATCGCCGATTTTGAGCATCCAGAGGCACTGCCTCTGATGGAGATCTCAGAGCCTACGCTAAAAATGACCTTTGGTGTGAATACAAGCCCACTCTCTGGACGCGACGGGAAATATTCCACGTCACGTCAGTTACGTGCACGCCTCTATCGCGAACTTGAGACAAATGTGAGCCTGCGCGTCGTGGATGGCAATACCCCTGACGAATTTATCGTTTCGGGCCGTGGTGAGCTTCACCTCTCGGTTTTGATCGAGACGCTGCGCCGTGAAGGCTACGAACTTCAGGTCTCGCGCCCAGAAGTCATCACGCGCGAAGACGAACATGGTCATACGCTTGAGCCAATCGAGCACCTGGTCATTGATACTCGAGATACCTACATGGGTGTTCTGACTGAAGCTCTGGCCGCTCGTAAAGCTCAGTTGACGAATATGACCAACGATGGTACCAGCAATATTCGTATCGAGTATGACGTTCCTACGCGCGGCTTGATCGGATTCCGTAACGCTTTCTTGACTCTGACAAAGGGTAATGGCGCTATGAGCAGCCTGTTAAAAGGTTTTGAGCCATGGCTGGGCAAGATCAATACGACACGCATGGGCGCTCTGATCGCTTCAGAAACCGGTGTTGCAGTCACCTATGGTCTGGGCAACGCTCAGATGCGTGGCGATACCTTCATCGAGCCCGGCACACCTGTCTACGAGGGTATGATTATTGGCTTGAATGCCCGACCCGATGACCTTGCGGTGAATATATGCAAAGAGAAGCAGAAGACAAATATTCGCTCCTCTACCTCGGATATCTCGGTGCGCCTCACTCCGCCCATCCTGATGAGCCTGGAGCAGTCGCTCGACTTTATCAATAATGATGAGCTGGTTGAGGTGACGCCAAAGAATATTCGTTTGCGCAAACGCTTCCTGACTCAGCACGAGCGCGCCCGCAATCGTCAGGCCGAGTAAGTATTCTCGCACTATGTACACATGCCCCATCTTTTCTGTTTGAAGGTGGGGCATTTATTCAAAATATGATATGATCTCTTATAACGAGATTTTAGAGGGAGCATGTTCGGTGAATACAGATCTGCCAGTACAATCTCGACCACAGGTGACGTTCTATACAAAAGCGGGCTGTCATCTATGCGAGGATGCGCGCGATATGCTTGAAGAGATTGCGGCCAAGACACCATACGAGCTGACGGAGATTGATATTCGCAGCGACACGGCGCTCTTTGATCTCTACCGCTATCGTATACCAGTGATTATCGTGAATGAAACTACGACCGTTGAGGGACGTATAGAATATAGTGATCTTGCTAGCGCTCTACACGCTCTATAGTTGCAGCACTTAACTCTAGCGAATGAGGAATTGGTGATGGCATCTCAACCTATACAGAATGGTAACACAGCACAGCCGCTCATCGTGACACAAAGACGCAAGCCAACGAGGTTCACGGTCTTTGTCGATCGCGCGGGAATGTTTATGCTCAACTATTGGGCACATGTTATTACTGCGATTCTCGGTGCCATCGTTTTCGCGGCAATCTCCGTTCCATTTCTCTCGTATTTTGGTTTAGACAGTATTGCCAAGCCTCTCTTTTTCTCGCTGCACTACGTCTGTGCCCAGATACCATCACACTCATTCTATATCTATGGTCATCAGCTAGGGCTGTGCGCGCGTAACTTCTCTATTTACACATCTATGTTTTTGGGTAGCCTGGCATTTGTGATCAGCAAGAAGCGATTCCCTGGTATCCCCTGGTGGCTCTGGATTCTTATGATGATGCCTATGGCCTGGGACGGCATTACACAGATGTTCGGCCTGCGTGAAAGCGATTGGATACTGCGCTTAGTGACTGGCACTCTTTTCGGCCTGGGCAATATCTGGTTTGCTTTACCACTGATGCACAAAAGTATCACCGAGACAACACCCGTTCCACCACAATTTACGCAGCAGAGCGAACTCGCGTAGTGACAATCCCTTGTGGTTATTGCAGGTGGAACTGTGATTTTGTCCTGATCATCGCACAACCGATTTGGCCATGAGAATATCCGGCCTGCCAAGACCATTGGCGTCGGGTACTACCCCAACAATCACGTAGCCTTGCTTCTGATAAAACTCATAGGGATGGTGCTTCAGATTCCTGAGATGATTCAGATGTTCCCAGATATTGGGAAAGAGATTGATTCCAGACAGAGTGGTTTGATCAAAAAGATCATCAGTGCCAAGAGTAATGGTCAGACCGCCACGCTCTTTCACGCATTCTTCCAAATCAGCCACCAGAGCTCGCCCGACGCCTTGGACCCGATGGCTGACACGTACTACCAGTGGATGCAGTTCCCACACATTGCCATCATACAGGCTGATGCCCCCAACCCAACCAAGCACTGTCTCATCCTCATCGAGGGCGACCCGGCTAATGCGTCCTGTGGCAAAGGATGCTTGCACTTCCTCCCGAGCCGATTCCAGGTCTGGCCACGAGTCTGGAAAATCGGTCGCAAAGTCTTCGACCAATAATTTCGCCACCTGCCGGATAGCCGTTTCATCATCAGCACGAAGATCTACGATGTGCATTATTATCTCCCTCCTCAATTCCTTGTCTAAACATAGCATAGCCCCTCTGGCTATCTACCCAATAGTGGCGCGATGCGCTATAATACATCTCATAGAAATAGCATCATTCTATTTATACTACCATCAAGTACGTTTCTATCAGAAAACTACAGTTAGCAGAAAGATTATGGCCGAAAACTCAGTACAGGAAACAACATTCGCCGTTACGACATTGGGCTGTAAGGTGAATCAGGCCGATAGTGAGGCTATCAGCGATCAGATGAGCGCGGCAGGCTTTGAGCAGCGCGATTTCAATGAGCCTGCGGATGTCTATATTGTAAATACCTGCACGGTGACGCATCTGGGCGACCGTAGCTCGCGTCAACTTATTGCTCAGGCCCAGCGCCGTCATCCCGATGCCCTTCTGGTGGTTACTGGCTGCTATGCCGAGTTGAATCCTCAAGCAGTTGCCGCCCTGCCTGGCGTTGATCTCGTGATCAGCAACACCGGAAAAGATACGCTCATCCAGGCGATAAAAGATAGAATGGATGTCCAGGAACAAGCTCCTGCCGCCTTGACTCTGCCTTCCTCACCGACGCGAACGCTGCCTGTACTGCCACTCGACACTCATCATATCGGTAGCGATGGCACGCTCTCGTTTCAGGCAGCGGAGGAGGAGCCAGAACCAGATAATTCCTCACCGTTAGCTAGTAATACACAGGTAGCAGAACAGGCGCATAACCGCATCTTCTCGCGCACACGGGTGCAGATGAAGGTGCAAGATGGCTGCGATAATCGCTGCACCTACTGTATTGTTCCGTATGTACGAGGTAAGTCTCGCAGCCGTAGTATCGCCTCAGTGGTCGAGCAGGTGCAGCGCAAAGCCCGTGCAGGCTATCAAGAAATTGTGTTGACGGGCATTCATTTGGGCGATTACCATCCCGATGACGATGAGCAGCTCAATCTGGGTGATCTTATCTCATCACTGCTGCGGGACACAGAGATTCCCCGCATCCGCGTCTCTTCGCTCGAACCGGAAGATTTTCGCCTGGAGTGGCTGGATCTGTGGCAAGATCCACGTATGTGCCGTCACTTCCACCTTCCGATGCAGAGCGGCTCTGACACTATTCTGCGC
>JACDAE010000678.1 GCA_013695595.1 Ktedonobacteraceae bacterium
TGATGCCCCTACCTCCACACACAATATATCCATCGCACTCCAATCACCCCTCAGATGGTCTGGATTGCAAGCGCGTATGACCTTCTCTTATGTCTGGCTGACGATAGCCTACATCTTGCTTTTGGAACTCTTATTGATCCTTGTTACAGTCATTATCATTGTTCTCGCTCTTTACCAAAGGAGCGCTAGCTTTACTTCTACCATAGAACACGCCGCACAGCAAGATGCGGCTCGGATTACCAGGCAACTTACAACGACACAACTTACTGCACTGAAACTTGGCGATCCCAACGCTCCCCTTTCTTCAGGCAGTTTAACCGACAATGGTACCACTATACCATACCTCTCTCAGCGCTCGGCAAGTAATCAATTTACACCATTCGCATTACTGATCACACCAGATAGGAAGGTCGCGGTTAGCTCTTATCCAGCCCGTTACCCCATCAAAGCACCCATCAGCAAATTGATCCCATACGCAACAGGAATGATCAACACTGCTCTGGCCGGCTCTTCAGAGAAAGGAACTATCTACGCAACTTCGATTGGATATTCAGCAGGCATCGCCCTACCCATATGGCATCAACAACACCTTGCTGGAGTACTTTATATAGAACATCCCTACATAGAAACATCCTCTATTTTAGGTATTTTACGCCCTATAGGCCTGGTATTACTCAGCAGCGGCCTTGTTGTATTAATCTTTTCTGTTCCAATTGGTGGTATCTTCGGCCTTGTCACCACGCGTGGATTGGTCCGCCGCCTGCGCAATCTGGTGATTGCTACGACTCTTTTCGCTGACGGCAACTATGAACAGCGCGTCTCCGTCACACGCAAAGATGAGATTGGACAATTGGAGCAGCAGTTCAACCGCATGGCGGAGCAACTTCTTGAGAGCATTGCGCAACGCCAGCAATTAGCGGGACAAAACGCACGCCTGGCCGAACGGTCGCGTATCTCGCGCGAACTACACGACGCCATCTCGCAGGATCTCTTCTCGCTCAGCATGTTGGCAGGGGGTCTGCAAACCGCGCTCCCACACGATTCACCGTTGCAAACTCAGGTCACCACACTGGGCACAACAACAACAAACACAATCCGTGAAATGCGCGCATTATTGCTCGAACTACGCCCACTACAGATCGAAGAGCTCGGCTTGACAAGAAGCCTCAAAGAACTTGCCATCAGCTATAGCACGCGGCTGGGCATCACTGTCAATGCCGAAATAGCAACCATCCAATTGAATGCTAAGGCCGAACATGCCCTGCTACGCATCAGTCAGGAGGCATTAGCAAACGCGGTTCGTCACGCCAATGCAACTGAGATAACGCTTGTGCTGGTCTGTCATGAAAAGCAGGTTACACTAACTATTAGCGATAACGGCGCTGGCTTCAATCCTGACAAAAACGACATACAACATGGTCTGGGACTACGCTTAATGCAAGAACGCGTGCAGGAGTTGAATGGTACATTCACGCTGCAGAGCGCGCCAGGTCAGGGAACATATATCCATATTTGTTTACCAGAGGAGCATTTCTGTGATTCACGTCTTGATCGTTGATGACCACGCCGTCGTAAGGCAGGGCATCCGTTTTCTTTTAGAACAACAACCCGATATCGTCGTCGTGGGTGAAGGCAATAATGGCACACAGGCCATCAAGCTAGCTGCGGATCTCTTGCCAGATGTCATTCTACTCGATCTGCTCATGCCGGAGATGGATGGGATGACGGCGGTACGTGAGATCAAGCGTATCACACCCGCGACGCAGATCATCGTGCTGACCTCGTACTACGAAGATGATCAGATCTTTGGCGTCATTAAATCTGGTGCCTTGTCATATCTACTCAAGGATACGACACCTCACGAGTTAGTGGCTGCTGTGCAAGCCGCAGCACGGGGTGAAAGCGTCTTGCATCCCATGGTCGCAGCTCGCGTCTTGCGCGAAATAAAACAGCAATCGCAATCTCTCCTGAACGAACTAACTCCACGTGAATTAGAGGTGCTGATGCGCATCGCCCGTGGTCGCTCCAATCACGAAATAGCGCTCGACCTCAGCATTGGCGAACAGACCGTCAAAACGCACGTCTCTAATATTCTCTCCAAGCTCCACCTTGCCGATCGCACACAGGCGGCTATCTATGCCCTACAACAGAAACTGGTCCCATTGAAAGAAGCCCTGGACGATGAGAAAGGATAATCTTTTTTATGTTACTCAATGATCGAACGCTCTTGCGGCTGCACCTTGAGGCTGTGTGGAATATACAGCTCCCGCTCATCACCTATACCCATGTCAACGTCCTCGCCAGCGGCTATCCGCCTCCCTGGCTTCTCTATGTTGCTCAAATGGCGGACGAATATATTTATGTCTGGCGTTCAAATGTGGACGCCTCAAGCCGTCAAGCGCTCCTGAAATATATGGCACAGATATATTCAGGACAGCCAGATAAAAGAGGAATAGAGCGAGAGGTCGCGCTGAAATTTGTAGATCAACCCGCAATGACGCAGGCCCAGGCCCAGCAGTTGGCGCAGCCCATTACTGATCAGAGCGTGGTTGAGGAGTTTCAACCTGGAGCATCCCACTATTTTTTTGAGCGCAGCCGCGCACCCCTCTTTGGCACCATTCGGGATGGCCGTTTGCTCAGTATTGCTCACAGCTCTCGCAGCACCTCTGAAGCCTGCGAGTTGGGCATAGAAACACACCCGGAAGCTCGTCGTCGGGGCTACGCTCTCGCCGCTACCATCTTATGGACTCAGGCCGTACTACAAGAAAACCTTGTGCCTATCTATAGTGCCTTAGCGGATAACGCAGCCTCCCTCGCGCTGGCTGATGCCGCTGGTTATCGTGCCTTTGCGCATGGGACCAGCATTACCAACCTGCCATAAAAACATGCGGGCATCTACGAAAAATAGCGTGCAGAGCGCGTTTACTTTGACATAAGAAGAAATTCCTCCATTCGTAGAAGATGTGTCGCACAGGTAGCAAGTGTACGTAGATCGTCCCTTTTTCAGCCTCCTGGGAGGTCCCTTATGGCACAGAGTGAAGTCGCCCAACTCCGCCAGCGCATTACAGAAGAGTATGAAGCTATGAAACGTGGCCTGACCGGCTTTGCATGTGGCTCCACAAAACATGCGTTTATCGATGCTCGTATGAAACGTGTGGATAGTTATTATGATCAACTTACTCAGTATATCGGCCCAAATGAGGCGACCCAGGTGGTCTATGAACTTTATATCGACGTTATTGGATGATGGGGGGGGGGGAGCATGACGGG
>JACDAE010000682.1 GCA_013695595.1 Ktedonobacteraceae bacterium
CCCAGAGAACCCTATAGAGCAAGAGAGGAAAGTGAATTAACCAGCCTCTTCGGAGAGGCGCTCCCATTCAGCAAACAATTCTTCTACACGGGCCTTTGCCTGCTCATACTCCTCTGATAATTGCGTCAATTGCACCGCATCGGCATTGAGAGCCGCCTGCGATAACGCATCTTCAAGCGCCTTCACATGCTCTTCGGCCTTCTCCATATCACGCTCTACATCCTCCGCAGTGCGTACTTTTACCTTGCTCGCCTTCTTGCTACTTACTTTCGCCACCTTTGCTACAGATGCGGACTTCGTATTTGCCACCGTCTTCTTCGTCGCTGATGCAGGAACATCCAACACAATACGCTGCTTTCGTGTACGATAATCGGTATAATTGCCCATATAGGGGATCAAGACGCCGTCTTCAATCGCCCATACTTTCGTTGCCAGGCTATCGATAAAGTAGCGATCATGCGAGACAAAGAGCAGAGTCCCTTCAAATTCGTTCAGGACTTCCTCAAGGAACTGGCGCGATTGCAGATCTAGATGGTTGGTTGGCTCGTCTAACACCATAAAGTTTGAGCCTTGCAGCGTTAACTTTGCCAGTGCGACGCGGCTACGCTCTCCGCCGCTGAGTGCCCCAATTGCTTTAAACACATCATCGCCGGAAAAGAGGAAACGACCCAGAAAGCTCCTCGCTCCCTCTTCGCTCAAGGTCGTCACCTGACGAATCTCATCCAAAATGGTGCGATCCTTCGTCAGACCAGCATGTGTCTGCGAATAGTAGCCAATACGTACATTGTGCCCGATCTGCACCTGCCCTTCAACTGGCGGCAGTTCGCCGATCAAGGTTCTGAGGACGGTCGTCTTGCCGGATCCATTTGGACCAATCAGGCCCACACGATCTCCACGCAATAACTCCAGATCGGCCACACGTGCCAGGAGTAAAGGCTCGCTTGTATGCGCCTCTCGCCTCGTGCCACCACCATAACCCGCTGCAAGCTTTTGCGTCGATACAACGATTTGCCCACTATTGGTTATGGGCGCAAACTCGAAGTGCATTTCGGGAAAATCCTGGGGTCGCTCGACACGGTCCAGGCGATTCAGTAACGTCTGCCGACCACGCGCCTCCTTGCTACGCTGACCAGCTTTATAGCGTCGGATAAATTCTTCTGTATGGGCGATGTGTGCCTGCTGCGCCTCATACTCGCGCATACGCCGCTCCATACGCTCCTCACGCAACTGGAGGTATTTTGTATAGTTCCCAGGATACTCCTCGATACGCCCAAAGGCCATCTCAATGGTGCGCGATACGACCTTATCAAGGAAGTAGCGATCATGGGCGACAATAACCATCGCACCCCTCCAACCGGCCAGATACGTCTCCAGCCATTCCAGGGACACAAGGTCAAGATGGTTGGTTGGCTCATCCATCAGTAAAACATCTGGCTCCTGCAAAAGCAGCTTGCCCAGGGCCGCACGCGTTTGCTGCCCACCACTGAGATGCAGGACAGGCGCATTCTGCTGCTCACGCGTGAAACCAAGCCCATCAAGCACCTGCTCGACACGATTCTCGTAGGTATAGCCGCCAGCATGCTCATACTGTGCTTGCAGGTCGGAATAGCGCGTGAGCAATTGCGCATGCAGATCCGTATCTTCCTGAGTTTCTGAAGAGGCCATCTCCTGCGCAAGATCTTCAAGCTCACGTTCCCAGCTACGGAGATAGGCAAACACACTGAGCAACTCTTCGTGTAGGGTATTCTGCGGCAAGAAATCGGCCACCTGGGTCAGGTAGCCAATACGGATGTTCCGTTGACGCGCGACAGTTCCCTCATCCGGCTCTTCGCGCCCGGCCAGAATATTCAGGAGCGTTGATTTTCCAGCTCCGTTCGGCCCCACAAGGCCAATACGATCATGCTCATCTATTTGAAATTGTAGCCCTGCAAAGATACGTTCGGCCCCGAAGGATTTTCCCACCTGGAGAACACTAACAACTGACATTGTTTTTTCACCTGATTTTTTTCAAAACACTCGAAAGATCGTTCGCTAGCGTACCACAGGTCTCCTCATGACGCAAGGTACCACTGCCTCAGGGCTATTTAATTTTCGCTTTTCCTCTGGATTCGGCCCGCAAGCGGGCCGAAAAGGGTTACGAGTGTGTGTGTCAACCTTTATGGAAGGATCACTGCGTTGCCAAAAGTGCGTGGTATGCTAAAGCCATATGCTATACTGGCTAGTATAATTTCTCAACTCGCAAAGCTGCATTAAAAGCGGCTCTCCATCCAGTAGAGGGGCAGGTTCCTCTCAAAAAGGACAGTGCCATGAACGCTGATATCATCATCATTGGTGGGGGCATCATTGGCACCTCCTGCGCCTACTTTCTCGCCCGCGAAGGGTTGAAAGTAGTTCTTCTTGAGCGCAACGAGATTGCCAGCGGCACGAGTAGCGCTGGCGAGGGCAATATTCTCGTTTCGGATAAGCTCCCTGGCCCCGAACTTACCCTGGCTCAATTGGGGCGCAGCATCTGGCAAGACCTCGCTAACGAGCTTCCAGACGATTTTGAATTCGACCCCAAAGGGGGTATCCTCGTTGCTGAAACAGCGGACGACTGGCAAGCGCTCATCTCTCATACACAAAAACTTCAGCATGCAGGCGTCACGGCCCAACTTCTTAATAGCGACGAACTCTATGAGCTTGAACCCTATCTCGCACGCGATCTAGCAGGAGCTGCCCTTTTTCCAGAAGATGCACAGGGATATCCACCCGCCGCCTGTCGCGCCCTGGTCAAGAGCGCCCAACAGCATGGATTGATAGTTCTCGACCATAGGGAAGTGCTCGCCATCAAACATACCCAACACAATGCGGTCAGCGCCGTTGTTACGACACAAGAGACGATCTCTACCCCCTGCGTCATTAACGCCGCCGGCCCCTGGAGCAAACAGGTGGCAATCCTGGCTGACTGTGCTCTGCCTATTTTGCCTCGCAAAGGCCACCTGCTCGTCACCGAACCATTGCCGCCACGCGTGTACCATAAAATAGCGGAGATTGGCTATACGACGACAGTGACGCAGGCCGAGAACGACCTTCAGGTTGCTGCGGTTGTGGAGGGTACGAAAAGTGGCAACATCTTGCTGGGAAGTAGCCGTCAGTTCGTTGGCTTTGATGCATCCATCGAGCAGCGGGTTGTGCAGGCTATTCTTCAGCGTGCTCAGCGCTTCTTCCCTCTCCTTGCGCCTCCACCTGCGTTCCACGTCCGCGTGGGATTCCGCCCCTATAGCCCCGATCATCTACCCATCATTGGTGAGATGCCCGATGTTCCAGGCTTTTACGTCAACACTGGACATGAGGGGGCTGGCTTTGGACTTGGACCGGCCAGCGCGAAATTACTCAGCGAACTGATTCTCAAGCGCCCCAGTGTTATGAGCATAGCTCCATTTCACCCGGCGCGTTTTCAACAGGGATAGCATCATCCAGAGGGAGCATTTTATGCATTTCAATACCATGATCACAGTCGTTGATTCGCACACAGAAGGCATGCCCACCCGCATCGTGACCAGCGGCTTCGGCACTATCCCCGGCTCGACCATGAGTGAGAAGCAGCACTATATTCAGGAAAATGTCGATTCGCTGCGTAGCCTGTTGATGTGCGAGCCACGTGGACACCAGGTAATGAATGGCGCAATCCTGCTTCCTCCCTGTGCGCCGGGGGCCGATCTGGGCGTGGTCTTTATCGATGTCGATGGCTACCTCGGCATGTGCGGACACGGAACTATAGGAGCATGCACGGTTGCTATCGAGACAGGGCTGGTCGCGCCCGTTGAACCCCTGACGCACATCGTTCTCGACACACCCGCTGGACGAGTTACCGCCGAGGCAACCGTCCAGAATGGACGCGTCAAAAAGGTCAAGCTGCAGAACGTGCCCTCTTTTCTCTATCAGAGAGATCTTCACGTACACGTTCCCGATCTGGGCATGTTCTCCCTCGATATCGCCTATGGTGGGAATTTCTACGCTATTCTACCAGCGGCTGCGGTCGATCTCACGCTCGATAAACAAAATTCACAGGCATTGCTCACTATTGGAATGCAGATCATGCGCGCCATCCGTGCACAAGTTTCTCTGCGCCACCCCCTCTCGTCAGAAGATACCATTCTCAAACACGTTATGTTCACAGGCCCGGCTGATGTTGCAGAGGCGACGGCTAAAAATGCGGTCGTGATTGCGCCCGGCGTCTTTGATCGCTCCCCATGTGGTACGGGAACGAGCGCACGGATGGCGCAGCTCTTTGCCCATCAACAACTCACCTTGCAGCAAGATTTTGTTCATGAGAGCATTACAGGCTCGCTCTTCACGGGCAGGTTGATCGAACAGGTGCGCCTGACGCCCGAAGTGGTGGCTGTTATTCCCACAATTGAGGGTCGCGCCTGGATTTCGGGCTTCCAGAATCTTGTCCTGGACCCCGAAGATCCATTTCCGGCGGGATTTATCCTTGAATAATAGAAATTACCTCCAAAAAAAGGGAATGCACCAATATCGATGCATCAAAAACACGAAGCGCCCGAAACCTGGTAGGGTACCAGGTTTACCGCGTCCGTGATTTATCAACCTGGTGCCCTACCATATTTCGGTGGATCACACCTCACGCCCAGACATCCAGATAGCTATACTGACCATCACGATGGTGAAAGCTAGCAATACGGCAAGATTAAAGGGCACGCTGGCAAGATTGTATCCTAGCAATACCCCGCGAATAGCATTCACGCCATAGGCAAGAGGATTGAGTAGGAGGATCGCATGCAACCATCCCGGTACCTGGCGCGTGGGAAAGATCGCGCCCGAGAACATATAAAGTGGTAGCGTAATAAAATTCTGAATGGTGCCGAAGTTCTCAAAGTCGGTGATCCACATCGCAATAACGACGCCCAGGCCAGCAATCGCTAAGGCCGTGATAAAGGTTGCAACAATAGTTGCAAGCACATTCAGGGGATTGAGGGCCACTGATGCTAGTGGAGCAAAGATTAGAATGATCAGCGCCTGAATCGTTGAACTCGATGCTCCCCCAAGGCATTTCCCGATAACCAGCGTTGAGCGCGGCGTCGGCGCGACCTGCACTTCCTTTAAGAAGCCAAACTCACGATCATAGACAATCGAGATCGCTGATTGCAGGCCACTAAATATCACAGTCATGGCAATCACGCCCGGAAACACAAACTGCTCGTAGCTGAAACCCGCGATGGAACCCAGCGATCCACGCAAGCCAAATCCTAACGCGAAGAGCCAGACCAGCGCCCTCGCAATCGCTCCGAACAACCGCGAACGCTGACGCCAGAGCCGCACCATATCGCGCCGCCAGATCATCGCAATGCCCTCAGGGTCGATAAAGAAGGCTGGGGTGCTTCCTGGTGAAACTGATGAAATTATATCTGATGGTGTCGTTTTAAGCATTGATGAACTCCTTGATCCTGGGTCCGCATCTAACGGCGTAAACGACCACGACCACGCAGGCGCGATCCCATGCGATCTTTGGCGCTGGCCGCCTCATCACGAATGGCTCGTCCGGTCAGATGCACAAACACATCTTCTAATGTCGGCGCGGTTACGTTCACTCCCCGCACTTCGAGATCGGCCAACGTCAATTGCCGAATCAAACTGGCGGCCAGCGTCTGCCCGTTCTCTCCCTCAACATACACAGCATCATCTACACGACGTACCGCACGACCAGTCGATTGCTCAAGCATGACTGCCGCCTTTTCAGGCTCAGACGTTGTGAGGCAAACGACATCCTGACCAACCATACGCTTGAGTGCCGCAGGAGTATCGACCGCAACAATCTGCCCATGATCGATAATGGCAATACGATCACAATATTCTGCTTCTTCCATATAGTGCGTTGTCATAAAAATCGTCAGTCCGGTACGCTCACGCAGACGGAGCACATGTTCCCACACGCTGCGCCGGGTCTGTGGATCAAGGCCCACGGTCGGCTCATCGAGAAACAACGTCTGCGGCTCATGCAGCAGGCCGCGTGCGACTTCCAGGCGGCGCTTCATGCCACCGGAGAAGGTCTTTACGATATCGCTGCGCCGCTCCTCAAGGCCCACCAGTTCCAGTACATCATGCATGCGCGTGGCGCGCGTCTTGCGCGGCGTGTGATAGACCATGCAGTGATAGTAAAGGTTCTGCTCGGCTGTAAGATATTCATCCAGAGTGGGATCTTGAAATACGATGCCAATGCTCTGCCGCACACGTAAGGCATCACGCTCGATATCGTAGCCGTTGATGAATGCCTTCCCGCTGGTGGGATGGAGCAGGGTACACAGCATCTTGATCGTGGTGCTTTTTCCGGCCCCATTGGGTCCCAGGAAACCAAAAGTTTCGCCCCGTTCAACCTGCAGGTCAATGCCCTTCACAGCCTGAATTTCCCCAAAAGAACGTGCAAGCTTCTCAACTTTGATCGTCATGCTTCTACCTCTATAATATGGCGCAAGACCGGCAATGCGGCACGTAATTGCGTCAGTTCATCTACATCAAGATAGGCCAGGCGGCGCTGTAAGTTCACCCGACGAAACTGATCATACAGAGCGACCGCACGCAGCCCTCGCTCGGTCGCTGACACCCACACTACTCGCCAATCCTGCTCATCACGCACCCGTTCGACAAACCCCTGTACCAGCAAGCGTTTGATCATCGCCGTCACGGTCGGGGGGGCAACATCCATCAGCTCGGCTAATTCCTGCATCGCACAACGTTGACGCTTGACCAAAATACGTAGTAACCTGATCTGCCCCGTGGTCGCACGCAGTTCAGAGACATCCTGCCACTCATGCATCTCCAACTCAGGATTGCTCTCGCGAGGAATATCCGCACGCAGCCGCTGTAAAAGACTGGGAATAAGATCCAATAAGTCATCAGCGATATCTAGCGTATGGGAAGAAGGTTCTTCCATTTCTATTTCCCTCTGGGT
>JACDAE010000700.1 GCA_013695595.1 Ktedonobacteraceae bacterium
TTTATTGCCTTTGGCACGCTACTCGGTACGCTTATCAAGCAACGGCTGGCATTTGTCGCGCTGGCATTTGGCGTCTCCCTGCCACTGTTTTTCCTGAGTGGAGCCTTCGGGCCGATATCTTTTAATACACAGGCGATACAGATCCTTGCTCAGCTCTTTCCTGTGTATTATGCCATTGTGTTGCAGCAACATGCGTTCCACAATTTTACGCTGAATACGTATGGAATAGGGGTCAATGTCCTGATCCTTTGTGCTTATGCGCTTGGCTTGATTATTCTGGCTGGCATTGTATTGAGGCGCAGCACGGTTGCAAGCTAGGCTTTTCAATAGCATCATTTACTGTATAAAGGAGACAAAGGGATGAATTCCTCTTTTTGGCGCACAGTTGGGGCGATTTTTAGGAAAGATCTGGTTGTATGGTTGCGCAACAGGCGCAATATCGCGGCAACGATTCTACCGCCGCTGGTCTTCCTGCTTGTACAGGCACTCGGCGCGGCAGCGGTCGGACGTAGCCCGGTCGCGCTGGTAACGCTCGATACAGGTCCACAGGGGCGACAGATGCAGCAGATTTTTCATAATGCAGATGTCTTTCGCATCACCGATGCCACACAGGCTCAGGCCCAGACCCTGCTCAAGAACATTCAGGTTATCGCCGTGATCACCATTCCCGCCAATTTTACACAAAAGGTCGATGCGCACGTTAGCTCGCCAGTCGATGTGACCCTCAATAACCTCAACCTGGACTTCACGAACGATATTCGCCGCTCCGTGCCCGATGCGATCACTCAGTTTTATCAGGCGCAGGGGAGCACGAGCCCGATCAAGGTTACAGTCCATGAGCAGGATCTACGCCAGCAAGATATACAATTGTTTCAATATAGTGTCTTGCCCGCCATTGTGCTCTTGCTAACGCTATCGGGCTTAGTAACGAGCAGTATTAGCGCATCTCGTGAGTGGGAGACACGTACTGTCAAGGAGATATTGCTATCGCCGGCGACAAAGTTTGCTATCATCACGGGGAAGGTTTTATCGGGCTTTGTCACCACATTTCTCCTGGGTCTGCTTGTGCTCTTGCTCGGTGCTTTACTAGGCTGGACACTGCCGCAAGGTATCTACTGGCTTAGCACGGTGCTCATTATTGCGCTTATTGCTTTGATGAGTACAGGGCTGGGGGTCGCGCTGGGGGCTGCTTTGCAGCGTGGATTACCTGTCATCGCCATCTCCGTTAATATTGCCTTTTACCTGTTCTTTCTATCTGGTGGTTTTGGAGTAATATCGTTCGAGCCGGACGTATTACAGAATATCGCGACCTATATTCCGCTTACCTATGGTGTACACGCTTTACAGCAGGCGATATTCTATCGTTCATCCGATCAATTGGGGCTTGACGTGCTTGTATTAAGCGTTTGTGCATTGGTAGCAGTGGCACTTGGGGTGCTTTCGATGCGTAGAGGAATTGTCAGTTAGGCAATGTCCTCAGTTCATCGTACCCCATGGTCGGGCGCGTCTACGAGCCTTCTGAGCTTCCTGAGGATTGCCAAGCGACTCGTAGACCTCGGCTTTTAGTGTCCAGGCGCGGATATAGCTTTTATCCATCTCGGTGGCCTCGTTCAGAGAATCGAGCGCGGCACGATTATGGCCGAGGCGCATCAGTGCTTCGGCCTTGTTGCACCATGCGACCGCACTGCGCGAGTTTACCAGGAGAGCGTGTGTATAGGCTTCGACGGCTCCTGAGTAGTCGCGCAGGCTGGAACGTGCGTTGCCCAGCCCATTCCAGGCCTGAAAGCTTCTGGTATCGTAGGTCAACGCCTGCTCATAAGAATTGAGAGCGCTATCTGGCAGATTCATATCAAGTTGCGCATCACCCTTGCCATTCCAGGCTGCGACATATTTGGGGTCGATTCTAAGAGCACGTTCAAAATGCACCAGTGCCTGTTGATAGCGTTGCAGCCGATTCAGCGCCAGGCCAGCGCTTACCCACACCGTTGCACTCTCCGGATCGATATCTGTTGCGTGTTGATAGGCTTCCAGAGCTTTGCGATAATTGCCTTGATTGTAGAGTGCCGTTCCTTTGCCATTCCAGGCATAGAAATTGCGTGGATCGATGCGCAGAGCCTCTTCATATGCTTGTAATGCCTGTGAATAGTGCTGCATCTTCAGATATTGATCGCCCTCACGACATTTCTCACGTACAGTTCCGGTATTCACATGTGAGCGCGAGATGTACTGCTGGTTGACTGAGCTGTTCCTGCTTGTACCAGTCGATGCTACTGCCGGATTCGTCAAATTGCGTACCTGGGGCGAAGTGTGGGATTCCGACGGAGTCGCCGGGGGCAGAGGTCGCATCTTCGTCGTCGGACGACAGGCGACATCAAACGCTTGCATAAACTCTGTCATATTGGGGTAGCGTTCTTCCGGACGAGGTGCCAGGGCACGTTGTATCACGAGATCCATCGCCGTAGGCAATTCATTGTTCAGGGACGATACAGGCGGGATAACGCCCGCAAATGGGTCGAGGGGATGGTAGCCGGTGAGCATTTCGTAGAGCACTACAGCGCAGCCATATTGATCGCTACGCGGGTCCACGATCCCCGTTGTTTGTTCGGGTGCCATATAGCCTACCGTACCGCGTACAGTGACCGTTTTGCCAAAAGTCGCCCCCGGCTCAAGGGAGCGCGCGATCCCAAAATCGGTAATGACCAGGCGCGAATCCTCTTGATGGATCAAAATATTCTCAGGTTTAATATCGCGATGAATGACCGGGCGTGGGCGTGTATGTGCATAATATAATGCATTCGCGAGTTGATGAAAATTATGCACCGTCTCTGATGCAGGCAATGGCCCATCGGCCTGCGCAAGGCGTGTGCGTAGAGAGCCAGAAGTATAAAGAGGCATGACGAGAAAGACGCTAGGACCATCCTTGCCATAATCGAGAATTGGCGCGATATTGGGATGATCTAACGTAGCCGCGATACGTGCTTCACGCAAAAAATGCTCACGTTCGCCAGGAGTTGTTTTACTTGGTAACAGCACTTTGATAGCAATGTGGCGCGAGAGATTCTGGTCTACTCCCCGAAAAACCGCCGCGTAGCCCCCCTTGCTAAGTAACGCTTCAACCATATAGCGTCCGGCCAGGGCAGTTCTTAATAACGGCAGTGCACATGCTCGACAAAATAGTTCGCTGTCCCGGTTGTCATATCCGCAGTCAACCAGATCGGCGCAGCGTCGCATTCCCTCCTCCGAGTCATAAAAGGGGTACCTCAGGTAGGTCCCAGGGTTCGTCAGGTTCCGCTAGTGGCACCCAATAGTCATCCAGTGCGCCAGTTGACGCATTCTTTTTGTAGTTCTCCCCTCCCAATAACAGGTGATCATCAAAATTCAGATAGAAGGTATAAGTATTTACTATAAGTATTGTTATGCCAGCCCCAATTTTCCTTGCTCTTCCAGGGAATGTGCCCACTGCTGGCAGGTCAGAGCTTCCTGTTTACGCCCCAGTTTTTCCAGTACGACGGCCTTATTGTACCAGGCATCTGGTTCTTCGGGTGCGAAGGATGTTGCCTGATCAAGGGCGGCCAATGCCTCATCCATGCGTCCAAGAGCGAAGAGAGAGAGTCCTTTATTATTCCATGCTGCAATATAATGTGTGTCGACTGCTAGGGCCCGATCAAAAGCATCAAGCGCTTCCGCATGACGTTTCAGTTCATGCAAAAGGCTCCCTTTGTTATACCAGGCAGAGATAAGTCCATCATCATATTTGAGAGCGTGGTCATAAGATTCCAGCGCATCTTCAAACATCCTGAGGGTCGCTAAAACATTTCCTCGATTATACCACGCTCCTGCTAGTGTTGGGTCAAGTGCGAGGGATTCGTCATAATCTGATAGTGCTTCGGCGTAACGACGCATATCGCGCAGGTCGTTGCCCTTGTCGAACCAGAGCGTTGCATTTTGTGGATCAAGTTCAAGGGCACGTTCATGGAGAGGGAGAGCCTGGTCTGGATTTTTCATTCGGCGCAGAATGTTGCCACGTGTATCCCAGAGAGAAGACCGTCGATTATCGAGTTCAAGGGCGCGATCAATCGTAATAAGGGCTTCATCGTAGCGTTGGAGGCTATAAAGGGTATCGCTCATTGCCTGCCAGACGGTGCTCTGGCGCGGATCGAGCAGCAATGCCCGATCGAAAGCCAGGAGTGCTTCTTCGGGCTTATTCTGTTCGGCCAGTGCCATCCCACGTCCACTCCAGGCATACACATAGTCGGGATTGAACGCCAGCGCCTGATCGTAGCAATACATCTCTTCCTCGAACTGGCGCAATTCGTGTAAGACGTTGGCGCGTAGAGTCCATAACTCCGGATCATTGGAGCGTAGTGAGAGGGCATGGTTGTATGCTTGTAACGCTTCTTCTGGGCGACCCAGGTGCAGCAGTGTGGCCCCTTTTCCGCTCCATGCATCAAGAGAAGTACTATCCTGATTGCAGGCAATCTCGTATGCAGCCAGGGCATCCTCATAATTGTTGAGTTCGTACGCAAGATTGCCCCTGTCCAGCCAATCAGGAGGTTGCTGGAACAGTGGTTGTGCTGGCGAGGATCCCGTAGAGATCGGTGCCTGCCTGATATTGGGTACATCAGGGACAACGATGCGTAGCTGCGTTGCCATCTCTCCATCGTCACTCTCATTAAGAGCTTCCTGAGCCGATTGGGTAGCACTGCTTCCAACGTAAGCGGCAACGCGAGCGCCTGGGGCAGGTTGTTTCGCCACAGGGGCAGAAAATTCGGTCTTCACAAGAAATGTCAGTGGTCCATCCTGTCCATAGTCGGTGACACGAATGCTACCTGGTTCGGTGATACGTGCCGAAAGCGAACGGGCGAGTTCCGCATCTTGTAAGAAGCTTTCGCTTTCCTGTTCCGTCGTTCTTTGTGGCACGATCGCACGCACCGTCACAGGCTGATCATTGTCGTGATCATAGGCATCGAAGGTAATGATATTACGATCCTGATGAATAAGATTTTGAATTTCATAACGTTCTTGCAGAAATGTTCCTTTTAGAGGAAAACCACACCGTGCGCAGAAACGAGCATTTTCACGATTATCATATCCACAATGTTCAACATCTAGACACAACCCCATTGCCGTCGTCCTCCCTGTCCTACACATCAATACTATCAAAATTTGATCTATTGTTCCTTCTACTGTAGCGAAAGTATGAGTACTTTGTCAATAGAGGATTGAGTAGGCCCTGCATCC
>JACDAE010000704.1 GCA_013695595.1 Ktedonobacteraceae bacterium
GCAAAAGGTAATGTTGTACGCACACCAACGATCTGATATTCAGCGAGTGCTCGCTGCATACGTGCAATAGCCTGCTCCCGATCTCGTCCCCACACAATCAGCTTGGAGAGAAGAGGATCGTAGAAAAGTGGTACTTGCATGCCAGGATACAGACTACTCTCGACGCGCACACCCGGACCAGATGGCTCCTGCAATGACTGAACCATCCCAGTTGCAGGGAAGAAGCGGTTTTCTGGATCTTCAGCCGAGATACGGCACTCGATAGCCGTTCCACGCAACGAGATCTGCTCTTGTGTGAAAGATAATGGTAGACCAGCAGCCACCCTGAATTGTTCGCGCACCAGATCGATGCCGGTACATTCTTCGGTTACAGGATGCTCGACCTGAATGCGAGCGTTGACTTCTAGAAAATAAAAGTTGTGATCCGGGCCAACCAGAAATTCAGCAGTACCAGCATTCACATAATTGATAGAGCGTATGAGCTTGATGGTCGCTGTGGTCATCCGTTCGCGTAGCTCTGTATCAACTATTGGAGATGGTGATTCCTCAATCAATTTCTGATGCCGGCGTTGAATGCTACATTCACGCTCACCCAGGTGCACAACATTTCCGTGCGTATCGGCGATAAACTGCACCTCGATGTGTCGTGCAGGCGCAATTGCCTTCTCAAGATAGACACGACCATCGCCAAAGGCGCTTTGTGCCTCGCTCCGTGCGGTACGTAAAGAAGCAAGCAAGTCTTCTGGCTCACGTACAAAACGAATCCCTTTCCCACCTCCACCGGCCGCTGCTTTCAATAAAATAGGATAGCCCAGGCTTGCGGCAATCTCATTGGCCTGTTTATCATCCTCAATATCCGTCATCGCACCTGGCACAATGGGGACACCAGCGGCTTGAGCGGTACGGCGAGCCGCAGTTTTCTCGCCCATAGCCAGTTGAGCCTCTGCCGATGGCCCAACAAAAATGAAGCCTGCCTCCTTACATGCTTCCACAAAAGAAGCATTTTCAGACAGAAATCCATAACCCGGATGAACCGCCTGTGCGCCTGCCTGTTTCGCCACGTTCATCAATGTAGGAATATGCAAATAGCTTTTCGCCGCCACAGCCGGGCCTATAAAATACGCTTCATCCGCCATACGAACATGAAGTGCCTCGCGGTCTGCCTCGCTATAGACCGCGACACTACGTAGGCCCAGATCACGGCAAGCACGGATAATTCGAACCGCGATTTCGCCCCTATTAGCGATAAGTACTTTTTGAAAAGGCCAGTCTGCCACTGGAGATATATTCATAAAAAGACTCCTTAAAGACTATGAATACCCCATATCCCACCTCTCATTACGTTGATTCCAAGTATAGCACGCCAACACGCAGGTAACCAGGACCATCAGGTTACTCCTGATCTGAAACATGACGCAATGACAAAAGATAGAGTACACTCAACGCTAAACGTCTTTTGTCAAGCTAATCCTTCTTTGATTGATAGAAGTCTTTTTTCACTTTTTGCTGTTGTAACAGTTTCTATGTGCCAAAGCGCTCCCGGCGCTCAGGAGGGAACGAAACCGTATGTTCACATTTGTTAGTAATATCCCCATATTTCGTCGCCTCTTCTATGCATTCTTGCTAGCTGCCATTATTCCAGGTGTCATTATTTCTGTCCTGGGCATCGTATTTATCAATACACAAAACACACGCAGCCAGGAAGTGCAGATAAATATGAATATGAACAAAGATACCCTGGTGATCAGTTCAGCACTGCAAAGAAGTAAAGACCTGTTTAATGGATTGAACGGAACGCAGCAATTAAATGAAAATCGACAGAATCCTGCATTCATGCATACTATTTCTGGTATCCAACAGAGCATTGAGGCAAATATAAAACAGTATGCTCAACAATACCAGTTGGCAACTACTTCTCAAATGAGTGATATTCGCAGCCTGGTATTAGGAAATAATCCAGGCACAAAGGCCGTGTTTGATCAACAGAATGCACTCACGCAGATTGAAAAACTCTGGCCTGCATGTAAGAATGCACAGAATCAGGTTCTCAAGAACACTGATCAGGCTGTCAATATAAATGTTCTTATACAGCGCATGAATACGCAGTGCGAGACAGTACAGGCAACATGGGCAAGGGTCGCACAGATAGCTAATCAAGTCGACATTGTCATTGAGCAGGCCAATCCTTCTCAGACTAATCCTCTTATCCTTACTACCATTATTGCCTTCCTGGCTGCGGTTCTCACGGTAGGCATGATCGGATATATTGTTAATCTCACCATCACGCGCCCACTTCGCCAGCTCACCGCGCTGACTCGAAGGATTGCAGAAGGTGAAACGCAAGCACGTGCAGAAATTCTGGGTCATGATGAGATCTACACCGTCGCCAATTCGATGAATACCATGCTCGACAATATTGTACGCCTGATCCAGGAAACGCAGTCGCAGCGTGACGTACTCCAAGGGCAGGTAGAAAAACTCGTGAGTGAAGTAAGCGGTGTTGGCGAAGGAGATCTACGCGTACAGGCACAGGTGACCACAGACGCCCTGGGAGTATTGGCCGATTCCTTCAACTATATGGTAGAGGAACTGGGCAGCCTGGTTATCCGTGTCAAAACGGTTGCGCATGAAGTTGCATTCTCAACCACAGCAATCCTGGATCGCATGACTCAATTGGTGGAGAGGGGCGACATCCAGATTAAGCAGATATCGGGGGCAGCCGTCGAAGTTGAACGGGTCGCCATGTCGAGTCAGCAGGTGGCCGAGCGAGCCCAACGCCTGTATGATGTTGCTCGTATAGCACGCCAGGATGCCCAGATTGGACGCGAATCGGTACAGCAAGCTATCGAAGGTATGGGGCGCATCAATGACAATGTGCAAGAAACAGCCAGTAAAGTGCAGACACTGGGAGATCGCTCACGCGAGATCAACGAGATCGTAGATGTCATTTCTAGCATTGCACATCAAACGAATCGGCTGGCACTCGACGCCGCCATTCAGGCTGCAATGGCTGGCGAAAACGGCAAAGGCTTTGGAGCGGTTGCCGCTGATATCCGCCGTCTGGCCGAACGTGCAAAGGATCAGACCAACAAGATTACATCTATCGTACGCGGTGTCCGGTCAGATATCGGTGCTCTGGCAGTCTCGATGCAAGACACCGAACGCGAAACAGCCGCTGGAACCACACTTACACATGAAGCCGGTGTGGCACTGGAATCGATCTTCGCCGCCGTCGAACATCAAGCGCATGAAATCGAAACGATTAATCAGGCAGCCGTGCAGCAGCTCCATGCATCAAGATCGGTTGTACAAATCATGCATGAAATTTCGGAATCGACACAGCAAAGCAGCTTAAATACGCGCGATGCATCTCAGAATATGGAACGTCTTACACGCCTGGTCGAACAGTTACGCGCCTCGGTCGAAGCATTCAAACTACGCGAAACTCAAGATTATTTGGCAAGCAAAAACAATGCATCAGAGGATGAACTGGACAATCCTTTCACCTTCAGCAACCTTCTTCGCACAGTGAGTGCAACTGTTCAACCCATTCGACAAGTTCAGTTCTCTGGAGTAGGAGCAGCCAATAATTTCATCGCCACACCCGGCAGTCCATTTGAAAATTATGATGAGGCGGAAGAAAACACGATATGGGAATGGGGCACACCTCCTCCACATGCAGCACAACATTGGTCTTCATTCGATGAAGAAGCACAGAACAACAATTGGGTACGAAAATAAGATCAAGAAGAGTGGGTCTGGCGGACCGCTTCATAGAGGATAATGCCGGTCGCCATTGCAACATTCAACGACTCTACAGCATTAGCAAGAGGAATAGAGATAGTGTGCGTCGCCCTTCTGCGAGCTTCGTCTGAAGGGCCATGCGCTTCATTACCAACAATAAGGGCAAAGGGAGTTATCAGATCCTGCTCAAAATACTGATGGTTACTATGAGCTTCCGCCAACAGTACACGGGGCATTCCTGCACAATGGAGAGCCATCTTCTCTTCAATGGCCTCCCACTTTAGATCAGTCTCAACGGGTAGCACCACATGGGCACCAGCAGCAGCACGCACAACTTTAGGGCTGAGATAATCTACACAATCGGGAGTTAGCAACACCATATCTACATCTGCCGCCAGTGCCGTACGCAAAATAGTGCCCATATTGCCTGGATCGGCCAGATCGTCAAGGACAAGAAGAGCGGGTCGTAGTTTAGCTGAGCGACGCGCTCGAATACGGAGAGGATCAAAAGCATCCAGCGGCAAAACGCTCACGACACCCTGGGTCGTCTGTACATCGCTCACAGCTTCTAGCACGCGCTCACTTACTTCTACCAGTTCAGATGGAGCGTCAGGTATATGTAACAGGCGATCGAGCAGCATCTTTCCCCTGGTAGTACGTTGCAGCAAAGCAGGTTGATAGAAGATTTCCTGCGGAAAAAGATGAGCATCAAGCAATGCCTCAAGAAGATTAAGACCTTCCATAAGGAACAGGCCATTCTTCTTGCGCCCACGTGTGGTATAGAGCGTCTGTAGTTTGCTAATACGTGGGTTGGATGTGCTGGTAATTACAGTCATAGGTGGCAACCTGCTTGAAAAAACAATCAAAATATGTCTCACTGGCGTAGGGGCGTGAGCTTGCCTCCGCCCGTGGACCC
>JACDAE010000749.1 GCA_013695595.1 Ktedonobacteraceae bacterium
AAAACACGTCGATGTTGAGCAGATTCAGCCAAAACGACCGCGCGGACGGCCTCCCAAGTACGTTCTGGCTGAGGTTTTAGCCGCTGCCAGAACCGCTGGCGCGTTCACCAGATGATGGGGAGCTACCTAGGAGGGCATACTCCAGTAAATACTTTGACAAAGCAGTATCATAAATTGTTGCAAGAATGCGGACTTCCACAAATCCATATTCACGATCTGAGACATAGTGCATCTGGTCTTTTGCTGAGTATGGGTGTGCCTATGAAAGTGATACAAGAAATATTGGGACATAGCTCCATATCCATCACGATGAATCTCTATGGTCACGTGGCCGATGGAATGCAGGATGCTGCTATGGAGAAAATGAATAGCTTGTTCAGAAAAGAGGGCACAAATGAAATGTAGCACAATGGCTACATTCTTAGCTACATTATAGAGATGAAACAAGGATAGAAGCGAGTTTATAAGGTAGAGATAATATGGCTAGAGTATACCATTTCTCTGCATCTCATCCTATTTACCGTTTTCTTGAGCGTCCGTAATCGTTCATACGTGCCTTTGATCGATGCTTTTGGAAGGGAGGGAAGCAGTGCGCTACGCCGGGCAATTATGCGCAGGCGATCAAAACTGTGCCTTTTGTGTGATAAAATAAGGGGAATGGGCAGAAAGAAGAGAAGAACTGAGGGGAACGAGTCAGTCGGATGCATATGATGCGCCAGATACAAGGAGTCCTTTTGATGTTTGACTTGCCTGAAGATTTCCTCCAACTTATGCGTGAGGTCTACGGCACAGAGGCAGTCAATGCCTGGTTTCAACGCCTCCCCTCTTTTTTGGAGGAATGCGCGCAACGCTGGCAACTCAAGCTCTTGCCTCCGTTTGAGAATCTCTCGTTTCACTACGTGGCACCAGCTATTCGTGCGGATGGCACGCCAGTTGTCCTGAAGACATCCGAGTTTTCCGATGAGTTTGAACATAGCTTGGCCGCGTTGCGTCTCTTCAATGGACGAGGCATCGCTCGCTTGTTGGAGTATGACGAGGAAAAAAAGGTGATGGTGCTGGAGCGTTTGCAACCGGGAACCATGCTTGCATCCCTGGTGCCAGAACAGGATGAGCAAGCCACATCCATTCTGGCTTCAGTGATGCGTCAACTCTGGCGACCAGCTCCCACCGGGCATTCCTTTCCAACGGTTGAGCAATTGGGGCAAGATTTGACGCAGATCCGCACCCGCTATGCTGGCGGCTATGGTCCATTTCCACCGCGCCTGATCGATGAGGCGATGGATCTATTCGCAACGTTAAGTGCCTCGGCGGAAGCGCCCATGCTGCTGCACGGCGATCTCCAGCACCATAATGTTTTGCGTTCGAGTGATGCATGGCTGGCAATTGATCCCAAGGGCGTAGTTGGTGATCCTGGGTATGAGGTGGGAGCCTCGTTCTATAATCCTATGCCTCGCATCCTTGAGGTGCCCAACCTGGAGCAGATGCTCACCCGGCGCGTCGCTCAATTGAGCGAAGAATTGGGAATGGAACGAGCGCGCATACGCGGCTGGGGATTGGCACAATGTGTGCGCAACGCGTGGAACATGGTAGCGAATAACCAGTTGAGCATGAATCCGCATGGAATACTTCGATGTGCAGAAATTCTTTCGCGTCTCACCGTTTGATGCTCAACGCTCTCTCGTTGCGTTCCTGTTTCCGAGCGTCCGATCCCGCATTGTTTGTCGTGGATTGACCCCTGTTGAGTGCCGTGAACTGCGAAAGATCGCTGCCAGACGTTGCGGTTCAATTTTCCGCAATGCAAGGTATTTGAAGGAGGTGCATTCTCGATGATCTCGTCATCACCCGTTGTCAGGAGGATCGCATGGATATCAGCATGGGTCTCGAACTTGCACAAAAGAGTCTTACGCATCACGCCATCTTTGACCGTTTCCCAATCTGAACGCAGGTTTATAAGGTAGAGACGATATGGCTAGAGCTATAGAATCACCCCCTCTCGGAGTTATAATCACGCAAACTGAAGTGCTAAAAAAAGCGCATGCACTGAAACAATTTCTCTACCACCTCTAGCTTCACACGCTGGCCAATACGCACTAGTAAGATGTTGGCAGGATCCATCGCTATATTTGGCTCGTCAGTCATAAATTCGAAAAAGTGATAGAGGTCAAGGCTGTGCGCCAGCATCGAGCGATAACGAAAGGAAGACAGGCCAGTCCCTTTGAGGTCCCAATGTGATGAGAGACCTGCTGCTATCAGTACCATCTCCTCCACGAGAGGGTGCTCAAGCGCGAGCGACAAAAGTTGACGCGCAATCCCCAATCTGCGCCAGTTTGAACTGACCTCAATCGCTAGTTCGTAGGTATTGGGTACTCCTTGCCACCATGCGTCGGCAGATGCTAGCGTCACCTGACCAACAATCTCGCCGGTAGTGGTATATGCAAGGGTGAGCGCACAATCATGTCGTTCAGCAATCCCCAGCAGGAGTTGATGCTCTCTTTCTGGAACGTGTGCAAATGCATTCAATCCGCGCTCAGCTTTCAGAGATGCGACCAGGGAGGGCGGACAGAAACTCTGCAGAATGAGTGATCCCATTGTTGACTCAAATGTGCTGCTGCGGGGGCAAGTAGCGCTCCTCTGTAAAAGATCAGATGCATGGAGCTTTAGAAGATGCGAGGCCATACGTTCTCCTTATTTATACTATTATGTGAACCATGCGTCGCAAAGGCCACCATCTCGACACATGCAGAAGCCAATGATTTTGCAACGCATGATCGATAGGGCAACCATTGCTCTCACAGGTATCTACAGGTTATTGAGGGAAGAATAGCATGGGTGGCGTTAGCAAATCGTTTGGGAGTTTAAGATAAGTAGCCTTTTTTAAGAAGGACGTGGATGCTTTTGATCGGATGCACGTTAGCAAAGCGTTATACTCTTTAGGCACCAGCGAGATGGGCAACAACAGGCGCAAATATTTCCATATGTTCCGAACCAATAACAATGTACGAGACACCATATTGTTCGCGTAAGTGTTGGAGACGCTCTACCACCTGTTCAACACTTCCAATTAGTACATAAGGACTCGCGAGGAGTTGCTCTGCTGTTATCTCCAGGCCTTCCTTTTCGCGAATAGATTGTTCTGCTGCTTGCATCTGATCTTGCGTGATAATGACTGTGCCAACCAGGAGATTCAATTCCACCGCCGAGAAGCGTTCTCCGGCTGCTTGACGAACCCACTCTACCTTACGCGCGAGAGCCGCTTCAGTGCGCTCAGAAGCATCAACCGTTCCATCGTCATTCACTTTGCGATGTAAGCCAACGATATCAGCTTCTCGCCCTGCCAGGGTTAGAAGTTTTTTGCCGCCACCGCCCATTAGAAAAGGAGGATGAGGACGCTGTTGTGGCCTGGGGAAGGTGTGTAGATTGGTCACAGTATAATGAGTGCCGGCAAAGGTAACCGTATCCTCTGTGAAAAATTGTTTGAGAATCTGCACCGCCTCTTCCAGACGTTGAATGCGTATTCCGGCCCGTTCAAAGGGGAGGCCAACCTGCTCGTATTCGGGGCGATGCCACCCTGCTCCAATGCCAAGTTCGAAGCGTCCACCAGAGAGGAGATCGAGCGTTGCAACCTCTTTCGCAAGCATTGCCGGATGACGAAAGTCATTATCAAACACAAAACTGCCCACGCGTAGCGTCTTCGTGGCATCTGCGGCTGCCATGAGCGCGACAAGTGGAGGAAACTCGTTGACAAAGTGGTCGGCCAGTAAAAATGTAGCATATCCCAGTTCTTCAGCCTGACGCACCAGTGCAATCCATTGTTCGCGCGACGGGGCGCTCTCAGTTATGACGCCAAATCGGAAAGGTCGTGCCATGCCTTTTCTCCTTTTGCTCTCCCGGATGTATCCTCAATTACTCACAAAGTTGCAATGAGATAATTTGTAATCCATTGTATGACATATTTAGGATATCTCGCCTCACCTGAGAAAAGTTCGCTGTTGCTGGATCTGGCACATTAAAACTCCCAGCTATAGCGCCTGGGATTTGTGGGATCAATCAGGACCGGAACCAGGCCCCCTTTGGTATACGCTGGCCGGGAGTCTATCATCCATGTCCAGAATGTATACGTCTGCCCTGTACGCGGACTCGTCCAGGCCGCCGTGAGATAATAATTCTCTCGTGAAAAGCCCTGTGCCGCTTTTCCTGTTTGCTTCCGGATTGAGGTCACCACGGCCACTACCTGTTTGCCGTGCGATCGGAGCCATCTGATCCTATAAATTTGGTAAACAACGAGCACAATCATCAGAGCTACAGTTCCAGCAGCAAGTTGCATATCGAGAAGTAACGTTTGCATAATGAAAATTTCTCCTTATCCGAAACATACATAATTCTTAACCCTCTAAATCAATTTTACTGGTTATATGATACCTCAAATTTGCTAACCTGTCAAATGATATTTGATGGTTAACATAGATGTTTATGCTGAGCCTGGAGAAGGATCACGCGCGAGAAACCTTACCATTGTTACCTGGCAAGCTTCCAAGGGGAAATGGGTAAACTCAAAAGCCTTGACCTGAGGTCTCTCTGATGCCTCTTTGCTGGCGCTTCGTGATATACTAGCCGTGAATGTTTCTACGAATGGAAGCAAGTAAGAGGTGCACCGGGAAGTCTGGTCGGTACATGGTGTCTTCATGGCTCATTTCAACAAGGTGCTCGACGATCAGCGCAGAAGGTTGCTCAACACGTTCTGGTTTGTGCCGGCTCTGGTCTCCCTGTTGGGTCCACTGCTGGCCTCCCTTTTTTTACAGATTGATGCGAACCAGTCGGTTGTGCAGGAACAGTCCGTTTTTCATGGCGGGACGGTGGAGGCGAGCACCATCCTTTCCACGATTGCTGGTTCACTGATTACCGCTGCCGGGCTTGCCTTCTCGATTACCATTGTTGTGTTGCAACTGGTGTCCAGTCAATACACTCCCCGTGCTCTGCGCGGCTTTTTGCAAGACCGTATCACGCAGGTGATTGCCGGAGGCTTCTTTGCTATCTTTGCCTATGCCCTCATCGTGCTTGCTACCATCAGCGAATCTTCCGCGCACAACCACAGTTTTCTGCCGGCAATCAGTGTTCTTGTGGCCCTTGGCCTCAGTTTTCTGGGGCTTGCCTTCTTGCTTATCTTTGTGCATCATATCGGGCGTGTTATTCAGGTCTCCGATATTGCGGCACGTCTTGCTGCACAAACGCTGCAAACCATTGAACATCCCTCCCAGGAAATGAAGCTGAAGGAGCAAGAGGTAGAGGCAACCTCACGCATGATTCAGACATGGTATACCCAGGAAGAACCAGCCTCTATTCGAGCACGCCGTCCGGGCTATGTGCAGAGAATAGAGCTTGCCAGCCTGATGGACTATCTGTTATGCCCTGGCTTTCATCTCCGTTTGCTCGTATGCCCCGGCGATTTTGTCACGGAGGAGACCGTCATCGCCGAGGTGCGGCCAATGCACATGGCTGACGCGGACTGTGTGCATGCGATTCATACCCATATTGCTATTGAACGAGAGCGCGATATTGCGCAGGATGCACGTTTTGGTGTCCGTCAACTGGCTAACACCGCGCTACGTGCCCTTTCGCCTGCAATCAACGATCCGACGACCGGTGTGC
>JACDAE010000751.1 GCA_013695595.1 Ktedonobacteraceae bacterium
CCATTAGAGTGCTTCTGTGTTCAAATGGGATTGTGTATCGCGCGTTGTTGATAAAGGACCATCAACGGTGTAATAGCGCACACCTGCAACAAGTAATTTTTCAGCGGGGAAGCGTGTAATGACCTCACAGCCATCCTTTGTCACGATCAACTGTTCCTCGATACGCGCCGCCGACCAGCCATCGGTTGCTGGCCAGAACGTCTCCAGCGCAAACACCATGCCCTCTTCGATGACTTCTGGATGGTCGAGCGAAACCAGACGGCTGAAGATGGGTTTCTCCCAGATAGACAGTCCAACGCCGTGACCATATTGCAATGCAAAGGCCGCTTCTTCATTAGGGAAACCAAACTCCTGCGCTTTTGGCCATAACTTCACGACATCGGCGGTCGTTACTCCAGGCCGAATGGCATTGATTGCTACATCCAGCAGGTATCGACAGTGTTTATAGGCATCCACCTGTGCATGTGATGCGCTACCCACCGCAAAAGTTCGGTAATAGCAGGTGCGATAGCCGTTGTAGCTATGTAAAATATCGAAATATGCCGGGTCGCCGGGCCGCAAAGCACGGTCGGTATACACATGAGGATGGGGGCTGCAGCGTTCGCCGGAGATAGCATTGACCCCTTCGACGTGCTCAGAACCTAGATCATACAGCACCTTATTGACCAGGCCGACACACTCGTTTTCGCGGAGACCCGGCCTGAGGGCACGATATAGCTCATCATATGCGGCATCAACCATCATACAGGCGGTGGCAAGCAATGTTATTTCATCCTGCATCTTGATCAGGCGAGCTTGCTGCATCAACTGCTGCCCATCCACGACTTTGATGCCCTCAGCCTGTAGAGCGAAAAGCACCGGTAGCTCAATTACGTCTACTCCTAATGGAGAACCGAGCAGACCGCGTTCCTCCAGTTCAATACGAATCTTCTTTGCGACATCTTCCGCTCGTCCCGACTCAGGCGACATGGCACCACGCTGTGTAGAGATACCTGCACGTGAACGCTCACCCAGCCAGGGCGAATAGAGTTGGTGATGCCGCGCTGCCGAGCCAAAATCCCACATGATCGGCTCATCATCCTGGGGAAGCAATGAGAAGCGGGCCAGCTTATCCATAGCCCATGTGCCGATATGCGTCGCCGTGATGTAGCGGATATTGTTCATATCGAAACAGAGCAACGCACCCATCTCTGACTCTTTGAGCAGCTTTTTGATACGTGCGAGGCGCTCTGTACGTAAGCGTTCAAAGTTGACGCGCTCTTCCCAATCAACACCCATCAAGCCATATGTTCTGATCGCCATCGATTCTCTCTCCTTTGAAGTGTTTAGACACGCCCACAGAGTGTTTTTGCCAGCTCCATTACCGTTTTTGCGGTTGGAACAGTCAGGTCCTCCAAAACCGGTGAAAAGGGCACAGGGACATCCATTGCTCCCATCCGTTTCACTGGAGCATCCAGATAGTAGAATGCTCCATCGGCGATGACCGCCGCCATCTCTGCCGTCACCCCATAGCGTTCGTAGCCCTCGTCAATCACAATCGCGCGGCTGGTCTTCTTTGCGGATTCTATCAACGCCTGCTTATCAAGTGGGAATGTAGTGCGCGGATCAACAACTTCGGCGCTGATCCCAATAGTCTCTAATTGCTCTGCCGCCTCTAGAGCGATCTGGACCATGCTGCTTGTAGCGACGAGCGTGATATCGGTTCCCACACGTTTCACATCCGCAACACCAAAGGGGATCGTGTAATCGCCCTCAGGCACCTCTCCTTTGAGCTGATACATCATCTTGTCTTCAAAAAAGATGATCGGATTATCGTCGCGGATCGCCGTTTTCAACAATCCTTTTGCATCGTAAGGGGTCGACGGCAACACAACCTTCAGACCGGGCACGTGGCTGACCCAGGCATGCAAGCTCTGACTATGTTGTGCGGCAGTCCGACGCGTGGCTCCCAGGGTGGTGCGTACTACCATTGGCACTTTCAGCTTGCCACCGGACATATAATGGACTTTAGCGGCCTGATTGACAATCTGATCCATCGCCAGCGCGATAAAATCGCCAAACATAATATCGACAATTGGACGCATACCCGTCATTGCACCGCCAACGCCCAGGCCGGTAATGCCAGCTTCAGAGATGGGAGTATCGAGCACGCGTGTAGTGCCGAACTCTTCGACAAGACCGGAGAGCACTTTGAATGGCGTACCAGCCTCGGCGACATCTTCGCCCATGATAAATACGCGTGGGTCGCGCCGCATCTCTTCGGCCAGGGCTTCACGAATCGCCTGCCCAAGCGTGATGACGCGCACACCCTGTTCGGTGCTTTTCACGGTGGTATTAAGCATAGACATCTTTATCTACCTCGCTCAGATCTGGATAGGGAGCATCGAGAGCAAAGAGTTCTCCCGCTTCAACTTCTTCTTCGACATGCTGTTCGATCTGCTGCAACGTTTCATTATTGGCCAGCCCCTGTTCGGTCAGCCAGCTCGCAAGCAGTTTCAGGGGATCGCGCTCCGTCTTCCAATGCTCTTCCTCTTCTTTAGAGCGATAGTACGCACGCTGGATATCACCTACATGATGCCCCATGTAGCGATACGTATCACACAATAGAAAGCCCGGTCCCTCGCCACGACGCGCACGTTCGACCAGCTTTGACGCCACCGCATAAACGGCACGCACGTCCTGCCCATCGACCTGTTCCGTCTGCATGCCAAATGCCCTGGCCCGGTCGCTTATCTCGCCCGCCGTCGTCTCCGAATAGTGGGTGTACTCGTTATACATGTTGTTTTCGCACACATAAATAATGGGTAGTTTCCATAAGGACGCCATATTCATCACTTCGTACAGCACGCCCTGCCCAAGTGCCCCATCGCCGAAGAAGCAGACGGAGACCAGACCGTTCCCAAGCATCTTGTTTGACATGGCCGATCCCGTGGCGATACCCGCGCTCCCTCCCACTATGGCATTAGCACCGAGGTTGCCTGTATCCTGGTCAGCGATATGCATCGAGCCGCCCTTGCCGTGGCAATAGCCGGCATCTTTCCCCAGCAGTTCAGCAAACATACGATCAACTGAAGCGCCTTTCGCCAGACAATGTCCGTGCCCACGATGTGTGCTGGTAATATAGTCCTCACGTCGTAATGCCTGACATACACCAACGGCGATCGCTTCTTCTCCAATATAGAGGTGAGCAAGGCCGGGCATTTTGGCCGCGAAGTACAACTGGTTTACATGCTCCTCAAAAAGACGAATTTTCAACATCTGCTCATAGAGAAGCACCCATCGTGCGGCCTCCGCGTTCCCGGCTATCAGATCCGCGCCGCCGGGTTGAGATGTTTCAGGTTGCAACATAGGCTTGTATCTCCAGAAATGTTAGAGGTCTACGTTAGACATGCGAGCCAGAACCTTGTACACAATTGCGAAATCGTGTTCCGCCAGCCCCATTGCGCGGGCAGCGGTAAGCATCTGGTTACTGATAGCGACAGTAGGAAGCGCAACGCCCAGTTCTCGGCCCAGTTCTTCTGCCAGCAACATATCCTTCTGCATCATATTTACGTTAAACCAGGCTTCCTCTGGCATATCGAGGATAAATGGGGTGCGATACTTCAATGAAGGCGAGGCGATTACACTATTGAGCATCACCACTAGCGCCGTTTCAGCGGGAATGCCACCCTTGATAGCCAGTAACAATCCCTCGCAAAAGCCGACGAATTGCACTTGCAGATTAAGATTGATGGCGATCTTCATCAAGACAGCCAGGCCGTTTTCGCCAACATAGTTCACTTTTGGCCCGATATCCAGCAGGACAGGTTTTAGCTGCTCATAGACTGATGCATCACCACCCACCATCAATGAGAGGTTGCCCTGCTCAAGGGTGATAACGCTCCCTGAGACGGGCGCATCGAACATGTGAGAGCCCTTCTCAGCCACCCTGGCAGCCAGGTGACGTGAAGCTGCGGGACTTACGGTGCTCATATCTACAAATATTTTCGTCGCGTCCAGGCCTGCCAGGATACCGTCAGGCCCGTTAAATACTTCGTGTAACGCATTTGTGTTCGTCACCATAGTAAATACGATATCGGCGGCCTCCGCTACGGCTCGCGGCGAGTCACCCCAATGCATACCAGCATCCAACAGCCACTGCGCCTTCGCTTTCGTACGGTTATAACCAGTAACCGTATGGCCTGCATCAAGTAAACGCTTTGTTACGCGACCACCCATGGCACCTAACCCAATATATCCAAGATTAGCCATAAGCACCTCCACTGGACAATTTAAAATATGTACGAATTACGCCAAATTCTAACTGGCTCCGGCACTCACATCCTCGCGAACCTGCAACAAATGGGCACCCATTGCAGCACGGGCGGACGCTGGATCGCGCCTGATCACACATTCAAGAATACGCCTGTGATGCACCTGTCCACGCTGAGGGCCACCATCCACTGCAAAGACCTGTTTGCGCTGCTCACTTAATACATTCACAATAGAGTTGAGCAACGTAAGAATAAGTGCGTTTTGCGTCGCCTGCGCCAGAGCTTCATGAAAGCTGTTATCAGCCGTAATAAAGGCATCTGCATCATCCAGGCTTTCATCCATCACACGAATGGCCTCACGCATTGCGGCAATCTCTGTCTCGGTTGCACGAGCAGCAGCCAGCGCGGCAATCTCTGTCTCTAGAATTGCACGCACCTCTACCAGGTTATCCGAATTCCCCACTTCGCCCGACTTCATCCGCATGAGCAGACCAATCGAATTTTCCATCGCCACACGTGCTCCATCAACCACAATTGTGCCTCTACCAGGACGCATATCCACCAGTCCCTTTTGAGCCAGAATCTTCATAGCCTCACGTACCGCCGTACGGCTGACCTGAAACTGTTCCGCCAACTCACGCTCGGTCGGCAGGCGATCCCCCACCTGCAATTCGCCATCTAAAATACGCTTTTCAATTTGCACGGCGACCCGCTCAAACGTTTTTGCGGACTGAATCGGAGCATACATAGAGTCTCTCTTCTCCCAACCAGGCAAGCTATTTCCTCCATCACTCTCACACACCAGGAACTAATTGGTATGATCATCTAATAATTATACTAATATCTAATTAAAAGTCAAGCGGGGCAGGCGGGCTTCAGGGCTATTTCATTCTCGCTTTCCTTCCGGATATGGCTCGCAAGCGAGCCGAAAAGGGTTGATATCGTGCGTGTTTT
>JACDAE010000757.1 GCA_013695595.1 Ktedonobacteraceae bacterium
GGCTCAGCATGAGCGCATCAAGATCAAAAATCAGACCATCCAGCCACCGCCAGCCGAACGCACAAAGCTAGAAATTATGGTCTGGCGCTTCCCCTTACCTGCCGATGGTGAACAAAAAATCGAGTACCGCTTCATTGTTGAGCATACACAGGATTTACGGGTAGTTGGGCTGCCTTCGTAAGTACAAGTAATAGCCATGATAGGTAATTTGGAGGCATTGTTATACTGAACAGGAGAGGATAGTGGAAGGGGGAATCTCCTGTTTACATGGTAAAAATATGGGACGCTTTGATGAAAATGCTTGTGCGTGCCAATCCTCAAGATTTTGTGTCGTTCCTTACCCAGGAAACGTATTATCAAGGTGATGTCACCAACGAATTGATTATCCGTTCCGTGGATGCGGACTTTCTCTGTCAGGCGACAAAAAATACGCGAGACATAATCGTGCATGCAGAATATCAGCACCGTCGTGACAAAAATATGGCACGGCGGCTCTGGGAATATAACGTGGCAACATCGTTTCTCACTAAATTGCCTGTACTCTCGTTCGCAATTTATCTGTGGAAAGAAAAGAATATCGCCACTTCTCCTTACAGCATAGAAATAGACGGAGAATTAGTCCATCTATTTTACTATAAAAACATTTTCCTGTGGGAAGAAGAGCCTGGAAGGCTGCTTCAATCAGGTTTTACGGGATTGCTGCCATTGCTTCCACTGATGAAAGGTGCCAGGCAGACACGCGATGAGACAATCGGAAACATGGTAGAGGGCTTGAGAACTGCTGGCAAAGACGATATACTAGCATTAGGGTATGCATTTGCTGGCCTCATCTATAAGACAGAGGATGACAAGCAATGGCTCAAAAGGAGGTTTGCGATGTTTCACGAAGTTCTTGAAGACTCCTGGTCCTATCAGGAAATGGTGCAAAAAGGCATTGATGTGGGCCTTCAGAAAGGGCTTGATCAAGGTCTCCAAAAAGGGCTTGATCAAGGTCTCCAGAAAGGGCTTCAAGCTGGATTTGAGCAAGGAGAATTAACGGCTGCGCGCTCGTTCCTCGCACGGCTTATCGAGAAACACTTTCTTCTATTGCTTCCTCTTGCTCAACAAAAAGCTGCACAACTTAAAACAGTTGATGCGCTGAATACGACTATCGATAAACTTCTTGAAGCTCAAACGCTAGAACAGGCCAGAGAGGTACTCGAAGAAAGCACTCAATAATCACGGATTGTAAGGATTTCATGAAACAGTTTCTTCATCTCCACATCGGGCCGCAAGATAATGCAGCAGGGCGGGAGCAAATGGAGTGATCGCTTTGTAGGCCAACACTTCTTCTGGCACCGTTTTCATAACGTTGAACATGCGTCGTGCCCTATCAACATCACAGACAGCCTGATCCAGGGAATATTGATAGGTATGGATGGTAAAGAGTACGGCGTTTGTCCTCGGAAGACGGGTGAGTGCCTGCCGCTCTATACGCAGAAAACAACGCTCTCCAATATTCTCATATGTGAGTTCTTGTGACGCTTGCTGCTCTTCATAGTGAAAATGAGGCGTGTGATTGAGGCGGGACGTGGCCTTAATAGACCAGTTCAGACGCCATACCGCCCTCTCAATTTTCAAACGGTCTAATAAAAGGGTGGAGGAACGTCCCAGATATTCTGCAAATAATGGCACACTTTGATGAATATCCAGAAATGCTTGCTCCATTTTATCGTCCAGGCACCACGCGTTGGGAAAGCAGAGCTGGCCCGCGACCAGTACCATGCTTCCACCCTCTTCTGTACGTTGCAAGACTAAGAGATCTTCCTGCACCTGCCGCCCAACCCAATCCAGCGGAGCCTGTGGCAGACTTTCGCTTTTCCCAAACACAAAGTGTGTCTCTTCACCTAGCAATTGATTGCGCCAGATCCAGGCATTGCCGTCTTTCATGAGCGTAAAATGCTGCGGATAATGGACCGCCATATTTTGTAACACGACTTCTACCACGTCCCACTGCATGGCTTCGCTCTCTGGCAGCGCTTGAAAATAATCATGGTGCTCGTGCAATAACAACTCATCCTTGAGCATCAATTCACTCTGATAGTGCGACTGATCAATCTCGATCAAACAGCCACTATCGAGCGCCTGTACACCCATAGCCATCTTGTAGGTATCATCTTTAAAGGGGAAGTATGGCAGCAAGTTGGATTCTCCTCTGTTCCAGGGGAAAGCATTACATAATAATTCTGTCCTCTATTATAACAGGTTCATTTCATAGCTCCGTTTTGAACGCCTGGCAACCAGAGTATCAATCCTTGCGTGCCAATGCTGACTTAAATTAAAATTTGATAAGTCTCCCCATCAATTCAGGGCTATTTAATTTTCGCTTTTTCTCTGGATTCGGCCCGCAAGCGGGCCGAAAAGGGTTACGAGTGTGTGTGTTTT
>JACDAE010000763.1 GCA_013695595.1 Ktedonobacteraceae bacterium
GTATAAATTTGTCCATTTGTACGTGTAGGGTCTTCCAGTACTTTGAGAATCACCGTCACGACATCCTCGACGTAGATAGGTTGGAACTGCGTTTTGCCGCCCCCAATCAGGGGAGCCACGGGAGCCACGCGCAACAGATCGACCAACCCCTTGATGAACGACGCATCCTTGCCAAAGAGTACCGATGGACGAATGATGGTCCAATCAAGGCCGCCATCGATCAGCATTTTCTCGGCCAGGTAGCGACCTTCCATATAGGTGCCGGGCTTATCGGGCCTGGTGCCAAGGCCGCTCAGTTCGATGATGCGCTGCACATCAGCATCTTTAGCCGCCGCAATCAGATTGGAAGTCCCGTGGACGTTGGTCTCTTCATAGTAATTGCGCGACAAAGCTTTGTGGTCATCGGTAATAAATGCTGTATGGATGATCGTATCAACGCCCTGGACGGCAGCTTTTAAGAGTGATGGTTGAGTGGTATCGCCGTGAACAAAATCAACCTTATCGGCTGGCAAAAGCTTCGCAGCCCGATTGGGATCGCGTACGAGACAGCGTGGACGTTCGCCCTGCGCAATGAGTCGGTTCACCACATGTCGTCCAATATAGCCTGTGGCCCCAGTGACTAAGATCATTGGTTCCTCCTGATTTCGATTTTATTGTTGTGTCATTATGCTAGAGACGCTTAGGATGGATAAGAATGGGTAGCCGTTTAAGGGAAAAACATTAATAGTCGCAAAACGCAGGTAAAATGGTAGGGACCCGCTTGCATCGCGTCCGCAATTTATTGATTGGTGGCCCCAGGTATTTGGAATATTTAACGTATCAGAAAAAATAGGTACGTACCTTCATTATAAGCACCCCTGAAATCAGTTACCAGAGGGTAAGGACACCTTTAAAAGGATGAGCATGCTCATGTTCATGGATGCTTGCCATTCCCTTATAATGCGCTTATAATGCAGGTGACGATTCTCCATCATGCAATCGACGCTAGAGAATCAGTTGATAGTTATCATCTCTTCTTATATTCATGTTGAGGTAGATGCGTATGCCTTCCACATTAAACATATTCTGTTGTTATGCACGTGCAGACGGAGAACTACTCGATAAGCTGACGACCCATCTCATGCCCCTGCAACGGCTGGGCCTGATCACAATCTGGCACGACAAAGATATTGGGGCCGGTCGCGAATGGGAAGAGGAGATCAACAAACGCCTCAACACCGCCCAGATTATCCTATTGCTGATCAGCCCGGACTTTATGGCCTCCGAATATTGCTATAGCAAAGAGATGCACCGTGCCATGCAGCGCCACGAACAGAACGAAGTCAGTGTCATTCCCATTATCCTCCGCCCGACCTACTGGAAGGGAGCGCCCTTCGAGAAGTTACAGATGCTGCCGGATAGTGCCAGGGCGGTAACCATCTGGCCGAACGAAGATGAAGCGCTCTACAACGTGACAGAACGCATCAGCAACGTAGTGAACGACCTCATCATCAAAACTACCCTCAGTGAAGCAAAAGCACTCTATGATGACCAGAACTATGAAGGAGCACTTATCATCTATGAGCAACTTCTCAAACGTGAAGCGGATTTGGCTCCTGCATATCTGGGAAAAGGGAAGTCTCTACTTGCACTAGAACGCTATGGAGAGGGCCTTGAAGCTTATGAAGAAGTATTCCGACTTGATCCGAAACTTGCCGATGTCTACTTCTACATGGAAAAAGCTGAGATATTATATCTATTGAAACGATATGAGGAAAGCTTAAGTGCCTGTAACGAGGTTATTCAGTGTGATCCTTTGCTTGTTCAAGGATATGTTGGAAAAGCGGACGTGCTTCTTCTGCTAGATCGCTATCGAGAGGCCTTTGAGATGTATGAGCAAGCCATTCGCCTCAAGCCTGATGAGGCTGAATATTATGTACAGGCGGGTGATCTTCTACTAAAACTGAGACGCTTTGAACAGTCAATTGAAATGTATGAGCAAGCTATTCAGTTAAAACCAGGGAAAGATGAATATTATGATCGCAAGGGTGATGTGCTGCTGGGTTTGAAACGATTTGAGGAAGCACTTGCTGCCTTATGATCAGGCACTTGTTAGCATTGACGAGCATATGCCTTTAGAGCTTATTCGGAAACCTGGAGAGAAAGAAAGCGATCACAGTGTTGAAAGCAAATGAGACCACAGGCCAAATGC
>JACDAE010000771.1 GCA_013695595.1 Ktedonobacteraceae bacterium
ACCCACTCATGACTATCATGGCACCAGTCGCGACGCCTGCACCAGATGTGAGCACGACTGATGTGAGCACCGATGTGCCTACCGATTGGGCAACACGTGGACGGACGGCAACGATCCTTGTCCTCGACTTTGACAAAAATCTTAACGTGCTTCATCAACAACAGTACACTACCTGGCATTCAAGCTGGGAAGTGTATGTTGGGAGCTTCGCAACAGGCAATCGTGATGGCCTCTTCCTTTACGATCGTGTTTCTGGTGAAGGCCGTATGCTTGATTTCGATAGTACTATGATCGTTCAGGATTTCCAGCCGCTTCACAATCTTACCGGCAACTGGGTCGTCGCAGATGGTGATTTTAACGGATCTGGTCGTGCACAATTGCTTCTCTATGATCCCAGTAGTGGCGATGCTCAATTCATGACGTTCAACAAGGATCTATCACAGGCCAATCAGGTAACACAGTCGAGTTGGGGCACAAACATGGTGCTCTACGTTGGTCACTTTGGCACCTCGGCTCTGAGCACTATGCTCTATGATCCACAGGCTGGCGTGAGTACATTTATCGCCTTTGATGCATCGCTCCAGATTGCACATCAATATACGGTCAAGAGTTGGGATCAAAGCTGGCAGGTGCTTGTCGGTGCATTCATGGATCGCTCGCGCTGTCTTACGAACGGCAGTTGTAAAAATGGCGACGATATTCTGGTGCTCAACCGCGAAACGGGACAACTGGCACAGTATGTCTTTTCCTTTGGTATCAAGTTCCAGATCTACGATAACCGCGTCCAGGCGTTTGTGCGCGATGGTGTTGTCGCCGATAGCCACCTCAATGCCATCGATACCACTACATTTAATATGATGACGACGCTAAAAACGAGTATCCGTAACGAGGAACTGTACTGAGTCGTGATACAATAACGACTATGCGACATATATTTTTGATCGGGCTTTCAGGGAGCGGAAAAAGTACAGTTGGTCGCCTGCTAGAACGGGATCTGGGCATGCCATTGCTCGATATTGACGCGCTCATCGAGGAGGAATGTGGTGAGCGTATCCCGGTGATCTTTGCACGCCGTGGCGAGGAGTATTTCCGTGCCTGTGAAAGTCTTCTACTAGATCGGGTCACACGCACGCAGAGCGCAGCCATCATTTCGACAGGTGGGGGCATCGTTACGCGTGCGCAGAATCGTGCCTTGATGGCCGAACGAGGCGTGCGCGTCTATTTACAGGTTGAGCCTGCCGTTGCCCTGCTCCGTTTACAAACGCAATTGGATCTGGCAATCGCGCAAGATACGCCAGTTGAAGTGCGTCCGCTCCTCGCAGGACCTGACCCTCTCGCCTCATTACACAATCTGCTCTCTGCACGCGTTGCCTGGTATGAGGAAGCCGAACTGGTCTGCTCTACCCTCGACAAAAGTGCGAGCCAGGTTGCAAGGGAGATTATTGCGATGCTGAATAGTTCTGGCGACACTATTGCGCCAATTATACGTCATGTTGCGACGGGCACCAGGTATGATGTCATCGTCGATTGGGGTGGTCTGGGACGCCTGGGTGCTTACCTCAAACAATTGCAGATCCCACCCAGGATATTTCTCTTCACCGATAGTAATCTGGAGCGGCTCTATGCGCCCACATTGCTACAAAATCTGGCCCAGGCTGGCTTCGAGCCACACCTGTATGTGGTACCAGCCGGTGAGGGAAGCAAATCTCTGGCTCAACTGAGTGCGATCTATGATTGGCTGGTGGAGCAACGGGCGGAGAGGAGCGAGGCGATCATCGCCTTTGGTGGTGGCGTCGTGGGCGATCTGGTCGGGTATGCGGCGGCGAGCTATCTGCGCGGTGTGCCCCTGATCCAGGTTCCCACGTCATTGTTGGCCCAGGTTGATTCATCGCTTGGTGGCAAGACGGGCGTGAATCATACGCAGGGCAAGAATTTGATCGGTGCGTTCTATTCTCCGCGCCTGGTGCTGGCCGACCCTGCCGTATTGTTGACGCTGGCGGAGCGAGAACGCACAGAGGGATGGGCAGAAATCGTAAAGTATGGTATCATACTCGATGCTGAATTGTTTGCCTTATTGGAGGCGCATGCGGATACGTTGCGAGCGTTTTCTCATCCCCCTGTACCTCTGCTCTGCCAGATTATTGCTCGCTCTATTGATCTCAAAGCAATGGTGATCGAAGAAGATGAGCGCGAGCAGGGGCTGCGTGCCATTCTCAACTATGGACACACGCTTGCTCATGCGTTGGAAAACGTTTCAGGGTATGGCGAGTGGTTGCATGGGGAGGCCGTTTCGCTTGGAATGGTAGCGGCGGCCCAACTGGCACAAGAAGCCGCCCTGTTTCCTGCTTCTGCTGTTGAACGTCAGAATGCTTTACTGAAGGCGTTGGGATTGCCGATCGTCTATCACGGTTCAGTGCGCCCACAGGATATTTTGACGAAGATACAGCTCGATAAAAAGGTTGTGGGCAAGCGTGTACGCTGGATTATGCCGCGTCAGATCGGTGAAGTGTTTGTGACACAGATGCCCGATGAACTGGTAGAGCGCGTTGTTACAGCCTTTTTTACGGAGAAGAAATTGTAGGGGCGCGGTTTACAAGCCCGCCGATCGCCCGCCAATTGTAGGGGCGCGGTTTACAAGCCCGGAGAAATAAAATGAGTCAAGAAGCTATCAACCAACTTCGCACATGGATGACTACTCAAAGCCTGGACGCTTTTCTTATATCTCAGCCGCAGAATCGTTCCTATTTGAGCGGCTGGCTGAATGATGACACTGAGGGTGCGGGAGTACTGCTTGTGGGGGCGCAAGATCAGGTATTGCTGACTAATCCTTTATATGCAGAGGCCGCGCAGAAAGAAGCCACGGGCTGGGAGGTCGTTACTCCTACCGCCCGTCAATACGCAACGGCTATTGCAGATGAAGCAAAGAAGCATGGGTGGGAGAAGATCGGCTTTGAGTCATCGGTGGTCAGCTTTGCCGAGTATGAGAAATTGCGTGACGCCGGTAGCTATACGTTACAGCCGTTTGAGAATAGCTTCATTGATCAGTTGCGCCAGGTCAAGCAACCATATGAAATAGAGCTACTCAAGCATGCGATTGCGATTACGGATGAGACGTTTGCACATGTGTGTACATGGATTCAGCCGGGAATGAGCGAAAAAGAGATCCAATGGGAGATTCAGCGTTTTATGATGGAGCATGGGGCAGATGGCCTGGCGTTTGAAACGATTGTGGCATCCGGCCCCAATGGGACTATGCCGCATGCCCATGCCGGCCAGCGCCGCATCCAACGGGGTGAGCTGATCACCATTGATATGGGCGCGCGTTATAAAGGGTACTGCGCGGACATGACGCGCACCATTTGCCTGGGAGAACCGGCTGAGCCTCGCATGCGTGAGGTATATGATGCGATATTGCAGGCAATGAAGACCTGCGAAGCTGGCTTGCATGCGGGTATATCCGGGTTTGCAGCCGATGCCCTGGCACGCGACGTGCTGGATGGCGTCGGGCTGGCGCAATATTATGTGCATAGTACAGGCCATGGAGTGGGATTGCAGATTCACGAAGGTCCCAACCTTTCGCAGCGAGCGCCCAAAGATATGCCGTTATTGGCCGGGTCGGTCGTGACCGTGGAGCCGGGTGTCTATATTGATGGCTGGAGTGGAACGCGTGTTGAAGATTGTGTATTGCTAAAAGAAGATGGCGTTGAGGTCTTGACGCAATCACCAACCGAACTGGTGATCCAACGCTAAAGGAGACATTTTTTATGGTATCTACTGGCGAACTTAAAAAGGGTATAACCATTGAATTTGAAGGGCAACCTTGCAGTATTATTGAGTGGCAGCATGTTAAAATAGGGCGTGGTGGTGCGATCGTGCGCCTGAAGTTGCGCAACCTGCGTACCGGGTCCATTGTTGACCGCACCTGTGATGCAGGCGATAAATTCCGTCGTCTGGTGCTTGATCGTTCAACCGTAACGTATCAATATCAAGAAGAAGAGCAGTATCACTTTATGGATGTGAGCACCTTCGAGGATATTGTGTTGAGCGAGAAGCAACTGGGGAACGCCAAAGATTACTTGATCGATAACCTGGAACTGGATATCGTCCGTTATAATGATGAGCCGATCTCGGTAGAATTGCCAGAGAAGCTTGTCTTGCGCGTTACCTATACCGAGCCAGGCTATAAGGGCGATACTGCGACCGGAGGCACCAAGCCCGCCACCACGGAAACCGGACTGGTCGTGTATGTTCCATTGTTCGTCACGACCGATGATCTCATCCGTGTGAATACAACCAGCGGAGCATACGTCGAGCGCGTGTAAAAAGAGGAGTTTATAGTATGGATGGCAACAGGCATTATCCCCACAAGGTAGAGACACTCTCCAATGGAGAAGGAGATACTACCAGTACTATAAATATCGAGCAGTTGCATCGTCTGGTGCGTTTGCTCGATGGGAGTGATGTTTCCGAGATCGAGCTGAGAAAAGGTGGAGAAGGGGTGCCGGGGATACATCTGTTGTTGCGAAAGGCGAAGGCATCCGAGGCGGGTGAGCCAGTGCTCATGACGGTGCCTGCAGGTGGGAAAGAGCCGATATTGGATGCTCCGAAAGAGACAAAACACGCCGTTACAGCCCCGCTTGTTGGCCTGTTCCACGTCTGGGCCAGACCAAAGGGGGGAGCACTGGTGGCTATCGGTGACGTTGTCAAAGTTGGTCAGGTCGTAGGAACCATTCAGTCACTCAATATCATCAACGAGGTTGAGTCTCAGGTTGCTGGTCGTGTCAGCGAGATTTTTGTGTTGGATGGACAGGCGGTAGAATATGGGCAGCCTTTGATGACTATCGATGGCTCAGAGGAGGCATAGGCGGCATGTATCTGCCAGATGAGCTGGATGCTTCCTCCGTGATCAGCGTCACGGGACTTGCCCTGTACTTGAAGGAGTTGTTGGAGCGAAATGACATCCTGCAGAATATCTGGGTGCATGGTGAGGTCTCCAATTGCAAGACGTATCCTTCGTCGGGACATTGCTATTTCACCTTAAAAGAAGGTGATGCTCAGATTCCCTGTGTGTTTTTCAAATACTCACGGATGCGTTCTTCCGCGCCAGAGTTGCGCAATGGGATGGCGATAGCTGTCAATGGGCGTGTGGCCTTTTATGAGCGTGATGGGAAGGTGCAGTTCTACGTCGATGATGTCAAGCTCATAGGGGAAGGAGCGCTTTTTCAACGCTTCGAACAGCTCAAAACACGTCTGAACGCCGAAGGTCTTTTTGATGCCGAACGGAAGCGACCCCTTCCCGCTCAGCCGACAATAGTTGGGATCGTCACCTCACTCCAGGCGGCGGCCCTGCGGGATATGCTCCGTGTTTTACGCACAAGGTATCCACTTGCCCAGGTCGTGATTGCCCCCGCGCTGGTGCAGGGAGCAGAGGCCCCGGCATCGATCTCCGCAGCATTGGATCTGTTGAACGAACATGGAGAGGCTGAAGTCATTCTAGTTGGGCGCGGTGGTGGCTCAATCGAGGAATTGTGGGCTTTCAATGAAGAGGTGGTGGCACGCGCGATCGCACGTTCACGCATTCCCGTAATTAGCGGCGTTGGTCATGAAACTGATATCACCATTGCTGATTTCGTTGCGGACCTGCGCGCTTCTACTCCCACCGCCGCCGCCACCGCCGCCGTTCCTGATATGGAGCTGTGGCGTGTGGATGTTATAGAGAAACAGCGCCAGTTGAGCGAACTGATGCGCGAACGTCTCTATGATCTGCACGATCAGTTGGAGCAGGCACAGCATGATCTCCAACGTGCGAGCCCTCTTAGTATGATTAACAGTCGCCGACAGCAGCTTGATGAGGCAACTGAGCGCCTGCAAACACATATACAACATACTATTTCGTTGCGTAGCGAACGGCTACGTGGTGTTGCATTACAGCTTCACTCATTAAGTCCTTTGCTTACCATTGCACGTGGGTATGCGGTAGTGCGCCGTGAAGCAGATCAGAGTATTGTCAGCCGTGTGCAACAGGTACAGGGTGGTGATGTATTAACTATCCAGGTGCAGGATGGTCGTATTCCAGTCGAAGTTTTGAAGGTGGTGAAAGATGGAAGAGCTAACATTTGAAGAAGCATTCGCACAACTTGAGCGTGCGATTGCTGCATTGCAAGATGGACAGATGCCTCTTGAGAGCGCGTTACAACAGTATCAAGATGGCATGAAACTGGCACACTTTTGTAATGAATTATTACAAAAGGCTGAATTAAGCGTTCAACAGCTAAGCGTTGATGGTGCTGGAGCGCTGTCAATGCAGCCCCTTGATCTGTAAGTAGGGGAGAGATGCTATTTCTTATGATAAATAATTCACTTTTCGAGAACCGCGTCCTGGTGGCAGCGTTTCTGGCCTGGGCGATTGCACAGGTGACAAAAACAATCTACGATCTCTTTAAACAGCGAAAGCTGGTAGTTGGACGTCTGGTTTCATCAGGCGGCATGCCCAGTTCTCACTCATCCCTGGTTACCGGGCTTGCGACGGCGACCGGGCGCGTGGCAGGTGTTGGCTCGGTCGCATTTGCGGTGGCAGTGGTGCTGGCAAGTATTGTAATGTACGATGCAGCAGGTGTACGGCGAGCTGTGAGTATTCAAGCTCGTATCCTCAATCAGATGATCGATGAAGCGTTTCAAGGGAAGCCTTTTGCCGAGAAGCGTCTGCGTGAGTTGATCGGTCACACGCCGATTCAGGTATTTGCCGGTGGACTCCTGGGTATTGTGGTAGGACTCCTTGTGACCATGTGATGCATTCCGTTTGCAACAAGGTCCCTACCATAACTCATCCCCGAAAAAACACTGTACTAATCGTCCATAGGATGGAAAAGAGAATATGCAGCTCATTCTTAAAATGAGTGTACACTTGCAATAGATAAAAATTTGTGAGATAGTGCCTGCTATTTTTATTGCAATTTAATGATTTAGAGGTTATAGTATTTATCAGGATAGTGCTAAATTGTAAATTGAGTTGTTCGGTTGCTTAATTTTTGTGTTTTGATAAAAGTGATCCACTTTGAAGTTGTAGGCGTTATCTAAGTATATGCTATAGAGGGAAGAGTATATACTTAGTAGTTTGCAGATAGATACGCAACCCCACTGAAACCAGCGTATACATATCTGCACTATTCTGTTCGGGATGCTTGTGCCAGGTAGTGTTCTTCGTATGCTGCAGGCATATATTGACGCATTTCAATCTTGTCCTCTACGTGATAGTACGTTCTGCATCCAGAGGTATGGAAGCCGGATGACAGCGAACGTTCGTGAGATATTTATGTCTAGCTCTCAACGAATGAATTGTGGAGTGCAGGAGTTGAATGAGGGTGGGTGGAGTCAGGAAGAGAAGTATGGGTCAATATATAGAAGAAGACATGATGTAATGGATTTACAAAGGGAGAGGAACTACGATGAAGTTACTGGTCGTTGATAGTGACCGCGATCTCGTCGAGATGCTCACAAGCTGGCTTAAGACGCTTGGATACGAGGTATATCGTGCTTATACGGCTGAGAGAGCCAGAAGTGAATGGCTAGAACAGCGCCCCGATATTGTTATTATGGATACCGCATTGAAAGATGTGGACATGCTAACTATGTGTCGTGAATTACGCAATAAACATGATGCGTTGATTGTGGTGGTGACGGATGAGAAAGATGTACGCGATGAAGTGCGTTGCCTGGAGTCTGGTGCGGATGATTACCTGCGCAAGCCCTTCTTTCCTTCCCAACTCCTGGCACGTATTCGTGCGGTAGGCCGAAGATCTCGTTCTACGCTAGAGCGTCGTCCATCTTCTGTGGTGACGGTGGGTCCGATCTGTATTGATTCGTTACATAACGAAGTCACTATCCATGGCAAAACGATGCGCCTGACCCCAACGGAGAGTAAACTTCTCCACCTGCTTGCCATCAGTGCAAATGATGTATGTACCGCCAATCAGATTGTTACCCATGTATGGGGTTATGATGGAGAGGGCGATGCGGGTCTCATAAAAGCCCATATTCGTCATCTGCGCCAGAAGGTTGAGCCTGATCCCGGAAATCCCCATTATATCCTTACCGTACCAGGTGTAGGCTATACGCTTGTTCGTCGCCCTGCTGAAGAGGCAGATATGAAAGATGCGCCACGGCCATTGCGCGTCGTCTCAATGTAAATCTTGTATCCATCACCCTGGCTCCAAATCTCGCAATCCCGCGCAACAG
>JACDAE010000798.1 GCA_013695595.1 Ktedonobacteraceae bacterium
GGATAGCACGTATCTGCTTTGCCACCTCATCATAGGAACCTCTACGCAGAAACTGCTCATCTGCATTACTAAAAAACTCAATGACGGAGTTCAGGTACTCGACTTTGCGCGGGTTGCGTACAATTTCCGCCAGTTCTGTGGGAGATACTGCCGCCAGTTGTTCCACCTCTGGGAAAGCCCGTTGTGCTCCTTGTGGTAACGTAATAGCTGTGCCCCAGCGCTGCACCATAGCCATCTTCGTGTGGTGTGCCATGGCGATAGGATTGCGTTGTACTAGAATCGCCCAGCAGGCGATCTCAAACGGCGTCAAAAATTTTGGCTGATGCAGGCCATAGAGATGTTCAATCACAGGTGCGAAGGCCGGATCAACACACCCAATGGCATAAAATGGCTGTAAATCATCGTCGAGACTCAGAAAGAAGCGAATACGATCGATAATTGTACTCTGTTCTTCCTCGCTCAAAGAGTGTTCCGAGTAGATGGTATAGGCAACACGAGGTTCTTCCAGGGTACCCGCATTGTGCACATTAAAAGCAATAGCGCGACCGTGCAGTGTGAGCGCCTTTGTGACCGAGTCGGAGGCGAGAGTCTGCTCGCCCACCGTTGGCGTGAAATCTCCCAGAAACGCTAGCGTTTTCGCAAAATCAAAGGGTGCTTGAGCTGTAAGTACCCCTGTTACCAGATGAAGATTGTTAGTTGCAACCATGGGTCGCCTCCTCGTCTCTCTAACATTAATCTATCCCTATCCCTTTTCGTATGGGTTCACGGATAGTATAACTGAGACGAGTGACAACAGTATGTCAGCAGCGCTGGCGGCATTGAAGGCGTTGCCAGCGCTGGTGTAGGGGCGCAGTTTACAAGCCCGTGTTGGGGATGCAAATCATGCCAATGGTGTAGGGGCGCAGTTTACAAGCCCGTGTCGGGATGCAAATCATGCCAATGGTGTAGAGGCGCAGTTTACAAGCCCGTGTCGGGGATGTAATCACATCCAGCGCACCTCTACATCAGGTTCCCATCTTCAGTGATTTTGAAGGTCTGTCCCTCTTCGTCAACGTATGTTCCATCTTGCCGAAGTTCGAAATTAGTGGAGGAGGCAAGTTGACCATTGGCTGTCTCCAGCGTCTTCTGGTAGTGGCCTGGCTCTAAATCGGCGAGGAGCTGGCCTCCGCTGACAGCATCAATCGCAATGACGGTTTTCCAGATGATATTTTGTTCGGGATCGGAGCGCTGCTGATTAACACGAAACGTGCCGCTATTGTTCAGGCGCAGGTCAACAGGAATGTCAATACGTACTTTCATGCGTAATTTCCTCTTCTATTTTTTGAGTGAATTGATCTCTTAAAGACTAGCGAGAGAGCCAGCAAATATGTTGAGTGGGGAATAAATTTATTTCCCTGCTGGTGAGTATACATAGGGTAGATACGATTTGCAAGGACAAAGTTGTACACCCTTTCTTGCAGTGTAAGAATTACAGAGTATTTAAAACACATAGATATTTCAAAAATCTTTGTGAGATAAAGCTCTACACAGACGTAGTATAAAGAGTTACCGTTAACCTTCCCTTTAAGTGCCAATGGGGAAGTTGGTAGGCATACTCTCGATAGGTAACAGAGAAAATGTCTATTTCCACATCTGTATCTAACATCGTTTCCTTTTTTGAACACATCGTTCTTTTCTCAAGGAGGTTCTTAATGCACAGGAGACCAAAACGAGCACTTGTGACATCATGCTCTTTCCTGGCGATACTCATTCTGGTACTCGCCGCCTGTGGCCCATCGGGTTCAACGGCCCCTTCTAGTACCACACCGACTGCCAGCTCGAAACCAGTCAAAGGTGGAACCTGGATTGATGATCTCTATGAAGATGTCAATTCATTCATCCCCAATGGCTCAACTGAAACGTATGCAATTCTTGCAGATCAAACGATCTGGGCACCATTATTTCTGGGTACACCAACGGGAGAGATTACCGCCGGCATAGCACAAGAAGTACCCACGCTCGCGAACGGGGACATTTCCTCCGACCTCAAAACGTGGACGTTCAAACTCAAACCCGGCTTGAAATGGTCCGATGGACAACCTCTCACAGCAAAAGACATTGATTTCACCTGGAAACTCTGGACAAATGCTAGCTTCGGTGCAGCATCAACCACTGGCTACAATCTTATCAAGTCCGCGACCGTCGCCAGTGATAACCAGTCGATTACCTTCCATCTATCACAACCATTCTCACCTTTCCTCTCGGTATGGGTTGATGGTGGGCTCGCACCAATGCCAGAACATATCTTTGCCAGCATCAAGCCGGCGGACGTTCTGAAATCACCAGAAAGCTTGCATCCTTCAGTCTCTAGCGGACCCTTCACGATGACCACGAGCAAGCCGGGAGTTCAGTATGTTATGACACGTAACCCCAATTACTACCAGGCTGCGCAGGGACTTCCCTATCTGGATAGTATCGTCTTCCGTGTCGTAGCGGATCAGGATACCATCCTGAAAGACTTCCAATCTGGCGCTATCAATTCCTCCTGGTTCCTTGATGTGACCAAGACTTCGTCGTTTAAAGCCCTCAATGGCTATAGCCTGGTACAGGCTCCTGCATCCGCTGGCTACGAAGCCATCTTCTTCAATGAGAAAAATCCGCTCCTGAAGGATGTGACGATACGGCACGCAGTTGCCCTGGCAATCAATCCACAAACGCTTGTCTCAATCGCCCGCCATGGTCAGGCAGCCCCCCTTTGTACCGAACACCCGAGTGGCGTTCATCCAGGCTTTCAAGCTGATGCTCCCTGCCCCAAGTACGATCCCGCCGCCGCAAAGACGCTCCTGGAAAATGCAGGCTGGAAACTTGGTGCCGATAAGGTCTATGCAAAGAATGGACAGAGGTTAGAATTCATCTATTCTACCACTGCCAACAATGCATGGCGTGCCGAAGACGAGGCCATTCTGCAACAGGAACTGGCAGCCGTAGGCATTAAGATCGACATCACAAACTATCCAGGTAGCACATACTTCGGTACTGTTCTTCCTCAAGGGCAGGTCAGCAAATATGGGATGGCCGAGTTCGAGGAAACCTACACGTACGATGCTGACGACTCGAATGTATTCTCCTGCAATCAGTTCCCAACCGCAGCTAATAGCTATGGTGGTGGCAACTATGCATTCTACTGCAACCCTGCGCTGGATAAACTCTACACACAGGAGCAGCAAACGGCAGATCCAACAGCTCGTCAGGCAATCTTTAACAAGATCCACCAGATCTTCCTGACTGATTTCCCTATCGTCACTGAATATGAGCCTCATGACATCGCCGTTGTTAAAAGCACCGGACACAATTATGTGGTTGGTGCAGAGGGTTCCTCTGAAACGGTGAATGTGATGAACTGGTGGTGCACCGGCGGCAAGTGCTAGCAGGTTAACCACAAACGCAAAGGGGTGAAGCTTTTCTGCTGTTTTACCCCTGGTACATTCTATCGAAAAGCCTCTAGGGAAGTCTTCATAAATACGTCCTTAGAGGCTTGCTTCTATCTCTAGAGAATTGTTATACTATAACGAACTACCTGTTTTTCTCTTCCAGAACAACTATTCTACGTCTCGACATGGAGGACCACCAATGGGGAGATACATTATCAGGCGGGTATTACAAGCGATACCTTTGCTCTTTCTGGTTTCCATCGCAATGTTTGGACTCATCCACCTTTTGCCAGGTGGCCCGGTCGGCGCATTCCTGAATCCACGCTTGAGTGCACAGGGCCGCGCAAATATAGAGGCCCGCTTTGGCTTGAACGATCCACTACCAATACAATATATCAAGTGGCTCACCAATGCTCTGCAAGGCAATTTCGGCTTCTCTTTCTCCACTAACCAACCAGTATTACAGGTGCTGGGTGAGCATTTTCCGGCCACGCTCGAACTCTTCATCACAGCACTATCGGTTGCCTTAGTCATTGCCATCGTCTTAGGTACAATTTCAGCCGTACGTCAGAATAGTGCTACAGATTATGTGGTGACATCCCTTTCGTATTTTGGTCTCTCTATGCCTATCTTCTTCTTCGCTCTCATCGTACAAGAAATCTTTGGCGTGAAACTTCACATACTACCAACATCCGGGGTTGCCACAGCTGGCGTTACCTATGATGCCTTTAACGCGGCATGGGACAACTTTAATCATCTACTTTTGCCAATGTTTGTCCTCGCAACCGGCTTTATAGCCGCATGGAGCCGTTATCTACGCTCCAGTATGATTGAGGTGAAAAAGCAAGATTATGTACGCACCGCACAGGCAAAAGGCGTCGGCACCATTGCAGTTCTGATGCGACATGCCCTACGCAACGCGCTCATCCCACTGGTTACGGCTGTGGCCATCGACTTTGGGGCTATCGCGGGTGGCGCTGCCATCACCGAAACGGTCTTTGCATGGCCGGGGGTCGGGCGCCTGTTTCTCGATTCCCTTGAGTCCAGAGACTATCCCATCCTCCTCTCTATGTTGGTGCTTTCCGCCGTCTGTGTAATTGCCGCCAACCTGATTGCTGATATCCTCTATGCGGTAATTGACCCACGTATCCGCTATTCATAAAGACTGGAGGTAGAATATGGACTCATCAGAACAACTCAAAGCCACATCGTTCGATGATTTAGAGCCGTTTACAGAGGTCACCCCCGCGCTCGTCCAAAAGCGACGCAGCCAGGGGCGGATCATTTTTGATCGCTTCGTGCGTAACCGGGTCGCGCTGGGCGGAGCAATCTTTCTCATCCTCCTGTTTCTGCTCTGTTTCCTGGGACCGACCGTCACAGGCCACAATCAGCCTGATTTCCAACACCTCACAAGCGTTTCAGATACCTTTGCTGCCCCTTCCGCAACCTTTCCGCTGGGCACCGATGATATCGGACGTGACGAATTCGCTCGCGCAATGGTCGGTGGGCAGGTTTCGCTCATCGTTGGCCTCCTTTCAATGGTTATCGCTATTGTGCTTGGTGTCTCGATTGGTGCTTTCGCCGGCTTCTTTGGCGGCATTATCGACAATGTACTCATGCGCATCACCGATGTCGTCTTAGCGGTACCGCTCTACCTCCTCCTCTTCGTCATCTCATCTGCGCTGACCGACCATTCGCCCAGAAGCGTCATCTTCCTGATTGCGATCTTCGGATGGACCACCGTCGCACGTCTTGTGCGTGGGGAATTCATCGCTCACCGCGAACGCGAATATGTGATGGCAGCACGTACGATAGGTGCTAGAGACCTGCGCTTGATGTTCAGACACATCCTACCAAATGCTGCCGGCCCAATTATTGTCAACGCAACGCTGCTCATTGGCATCAATATCATCCTTGAATCGGTCCTCAGTTTCTTCGGCTTTGGTATCCAGGTGCCTTTTGCCAGTTGGGGAAATATGATTAGCTATGGGCAGGGCTTCCTCGATTCTGATGCCCTTCTTGTGCTTATCCCTGGCATCCTGATCTTCCTGACAGTGCTCAGTTTTAATCTAGTTGGCGATGGCCTGCGTGATGCCCTTGATCCCTATATGACCGAGCGCTAAATGAAAGATATGAAGGAGAAAATTGCGTTGAATGACAACCTGTTAGATGTGCAAGATCTTAAGATCTATTTTAAAATCAAGGCCGGCAGCATACGTGCCGTCGATGGCATAAGCTTTGTCGTCAAGCCAGGCGAGAAGGTTGCGATCGTCGGAGAGAGCGGCTGCGGCAAAAGCGTTACAGCACTTTCAATCATGCATCTCATCGCACAACCACCCGGCCAATATGCTGGTGGAAACATCTTTTTTGCAGATGAGGATCTACTCACATTGCATGAAAAAGACCTGCAAAAGATTCGTGGCGGCCAGATCGGCATGATCTTTCAAGATCCCATGAGTAGCCTGAATCCCACCATGACAATCGGCAAACAGATCGTTGAGGGCCTCAAGATCCATCGCAAACTCAATAATTCTCAAGCTCGTCAACGTGCCATTGAACTGTTGCAACAGGTCGGTATTCCCGTTCCTAATGAACGCTTCAATGCTTATCCCCATCAGTTTAGTGGCGGCATGAGACAACGTGTAATGATCGCTATTGCTCTAGCATGCAATCCCAAGCTGTTGATTGCTGATGAGCCAACAACCGCCCTCGATGTCACTGTACAGGCTCAGATTCTTGAGTTAATTAGCGCCATCTGCAACGAATTCGGGACCGCACTGATCTTAATTACGCATGACCTGGGTGTGGTTGCGGGTATGACCGACAGAGTGGTCGTGATGTATGCAGGCAAAGTCATGGAAGAAGCAACCACAGACGAACTCTTTGCCAACCCACGTCATCCTTACACCATCGGCCTCCTTTCCTCTGTAACACGGCTCGATGAAGTGCGTCAGGCAGAATTGAAAACGATAGATGGCGCACCACCCGATCTCTTACAGCCGCCTTCTGGTTGCCCGTTTATGCCCCGCTGTGATCATGCTCGCTCCATATGCCGTACCATGCCACCTCTCGATCCTGTGGCAGGGAATGCAACCCACCGCAAAGCCTGCTGGATCGACGTTACCGATCCCAATGAACGGGCATACGCTGAACGCCGTCTCCAGACCCGACAGGCGGCACAACGTGCTGCTATTGGCGCGGCGGCTGGCAAGCTGCAAGGAGAATAAATGATGGTTGATACTGTTGATACTGCCGATACTGTCGTTGCCAATAATACATTGCTCGACGTGCGAGATCTAAAAATGCACTTTCCACTCACCAGGGGCATTCTTATACAGCGCACAGTTGGCTACGTGCGTGCCGTCGATGGCGTGAGCTTTAGCATCGAACGCGGAAAAACATTGGGACTCGTTGGCGAAAGTGGTTCGGGCAAAACGACGATTGGGCGCACCCTGATCAGACTCTATAAGCCAACCTCCGGCCAGATCATCTTTGACAAACAGGATCTGGCAAAACTCAATGGGGAGGCATTGCGGCACATCCGTCAGAATATCCAGATGATCTTCCAGGACCCATTCGCCTCGCTCAACCCACGCTTCACCATTGGCTCGCTCATCTCCGAGCCGATGCATATCTATAAAGTGGGTTCAAACAAGGAAATTCGGGAGCGTACAGAGGAACTATTGCAGATCGTGGGCCTGCGTCCAGAGTACATCGACCGCTATCCGCACGAGTTTAGTGGTGGTCAGCGACAACGCATCGTCATCGCGCGCGCGCTCTCGATTAATCCCGAGTTCGTTATCGCCGATGAACCCGTCTCAGCCCTTGATGTCTCTATCCGCGCTCAGATCCTGAATCTGTTGGAAAGGCTACAAAACCAATTCAATCTGACCTATCTCTTTGTATCACATGACCTGAGCGTTGTACGCCACGTTGCTGATCGCATCGCAGTGATGTATCTTGGCACGTTTGTGGAAATGGCCGATCGGGACGAACTCTATACAGCTCCAAAGCATCCATATACGAAGGCGTTGCTTTCCGCTGTGCCGATCCCAGATCCGAAAATTGAGAGGAAGCGGCAACGTATTATCCTCTCAGGAGATCTACCCAGTCCTGTGAATATACCAAGCGGGTGCCGTTTCCATCAGCGTTGCCCCATGGCACAACAGATCTGTCGGGAGGTAGAGCCTGCATTCGAGGCGAAAGAGGGTCACGAACACTACGCAGCCTGCCACTTCTCCGACCAGGTTTCATAGCTTCGTACGGCTTTCAAGTCGTTTGATGCGTGCAAGTAAACGAATACGGACGTTGATATGATGCGCATCAAATGGCTTGACAACGTAGTCATCAGCACCAGCATCAAAGCCAGCAACTTTGTCGTGGAGGGTTGTGAAAGAGGTCAAAAGCATAACCGGAAGATGATTGAGTGCAGGGTTGCTACGTATATGGCGACAAAGATTTAGCCCACTCTCCTGACCCACCATCACTTCGGTGATCAGCATATCAGGCATGAACATCTCAAAGCTTGTGTATGCCTCGCCTATTGAAGCCACACTATGCACGATGAAGCCACTTTCTAATGCGTGCTGCGTCTTCTCGCGTGCATTCTGATCCCCATCAACAAGCAAAATATGTAACTGGCGCAATCCTTGAGGCTTACGCATTCTTTGCTCGTCTTGATGTATATTCGTTGTACCTAAACGTTCCATAATGGTTTAACAGGCATACATCTCTCTGCTCAACAGAGAGTGCATGTTCCCCTTATTCCTCTCGCATGCGCGACAAGACAAAGCAGAGAAAGATGTGCTCTGTAGCGTCGCTAGTCACGTTCCGCCTGTGTCTGCACCAGATAATCTGTACGATTCTGGCGCTCTCCTGGCGTGAGACGTAAGACACGCTCGATAGCTGCATTCAAAGCAGTTGGTTTAAACGGTTTCGTAAGATACTCATCGGCCCCTGAAAGCAGGCCTGTCACCTGATCTTCTTCCCTTGTCATGGCACTCAGAATGATCAGTGGTGTATTTGCCGTACGTGGGTCGCCCCGTAAGCAACGTACCAGTTGGTATCCATCCATGCGTGGCATTTTTACATCAATGATCACACAATCCGGCTGTTCCGCAAAAATGCGCTCCAGCCCTTGTACACCATCGTAGGCGACAATAACCTGATAAGAACCTTGCAGGTTGACCGCGTATTTAATCAGTTCTACAATCGTTGGATTATCATCGATAACCAATACTTTTTTCATAAAACACGTGCGTGCGTGTCGCTCACAGGCATCCAGGCCTAAGAAAGATACACGCCTCTCCTTTCTTGCTTGTGGTGTGTCTCGCACTGTTTCCACATGGGACCTGTACTGTCGGGCGAAAAGCCACCCTCATATGTAAAGTCCCCGCCCCACTCCTGGAAGTGGAGGCTCTGACTCTCCTTGCGAAGTGCCGTACACTGTACTGGTTACAGGTCTAGAAAGGTATTTGCACCCATTGCATTGTAACACAGTTATGAGCCTCTGCCAACTTATCGTCCATTTTGACCAGGGCTATTTAAAAGTCGTCCTTTCTCGCGCCTACGGCGCTCGCTTCGTTACGAGTGTGTGTGT
>JACDAE010000016.1 GCA_013695595.1 Ktedonobacteraceae bacterium
AAGATATCTTGCTCGATTGTGGAGATCTGAGAACGTAACGAATCAAGATTCCAGTCACGCACATCCACACCATCGATGCGTACATGTCCAGAATCGACATCATAGATGCGATTGACCAGCTTTGTCATAGTACTTTTGCCTGATCCAGTCTGTCCGACAATCGCAATCGTCTGTCCTGGCTGAGCATGAAAAGAGATATCTTTTAATATCGGAGCATTGCCATAACTAAAGGTTACATGATCAAAAACGATATCGCCGCGCATCTCAGCGTGATAGCCGGCTTCGTTCTCATCAAGGTCTGTCTCTTCTTTCATCAAACTCAAGATACGCCCGGAGCCTGCGACCCCCAATTGGACAAGGCTAAAAGTCCATATAGAAAGGTAGGTTGGATAGCGCAGGATGCCCATCAAACCCATGTACGCGACCAGGGTACCAATTGAGATCTGCTGATGCAAAACGAGGAACAATGCATGCAGAAATGCACCAGCCAGGGCACAGGCAACCAGTAAAGTGGGAAGATAGCGGCCCTGAAGCTGTCCATTTTTTACAAAGTAATCGCGATAAAGAGAGGCATTCTTAACAAACTTCTGCTGTTCCTGCTGCTCCTGTGCTGTTGCTTTGACGACTTCGATACCGGTCATGGCCTCGTTAAGTACTGCATTTGTTGTCCCGAATTGTGCACGCATCTGATTCGATATGGGGCTAAGGCGGCGCGAATAACGACGTAAAGCGAACAGAAAAGCGATCACGAACAGCGATGGTGCCAGCATGAGTTGGATATTCAAGAACGCTATCGAGATGAGCACTACAACAATCGAGAGAAACGAGTCAAAGATAATATCGAAGCCAGGCACGATCATATCACTCAAAGCAGTCATATCATTTGATGCGCGAGCCATAATATCACCCACACGTTGACGATTATGAAATGTCTGACTCTTTCCCAACAGGCTTAGATACAACTCGTTACGAGCATCACGAGCCACCCGCTTGCCTAGCACCTCGGCAGACAGACGAGCACACAGATCCATAATTCCGCCAAGGAGTATAATACCCAACAATGCGAGGGCAATATGTATCAGGAGGTCGCGGCCAGCTTCACCACGTGATACGGCATCAAAAGCAGATCCCGTTAAAATAGCAATAAATGAATTAATCAGTACATTTGCAATTAATGCGGTCAGAATAAAAAACGCCGCATAGAATTTATAGTGTAGGATATGTGAAGCAATCCAACGTGCGGGGCTTAAGTGGTTATACTGATACTCGCCAGTCACAGTGAATTCTTGTTTGTATGACAAGTTCTACCTCCTATAAAATAAATCGAATCGGAATAAGCAGACTGATAGCCAGCGAGAACACGACCAGTGCGTTTTCTTGCTGGTTGGACTTGATCGTTATTAAATTGAGATGCTCCTGAAAGAGTTTACGGGTAAAGGCAGACAGGCAAAATGACGTAAATTTGTTCTAAAGTCCATCCATAGTTTACCACAAAAATCATGACAATTGGAGGCGATATCCCTTAACAAGCGTGTCCTTAGTGGGCTGGAAATCAAGTTCTGGTGCACGCACAAATCCCATACGTTCATACATCTGCATAGCTGTCTGCATCATATCCGCTGTATGAAGTCCCAGCGCTAAAGAGCCTGCCTGTTGTGCACGCTGCACACACTCACGTGTCAATGCATTTCCAATCCCATGTCCACGCATCTCTGGATCTACCGCCAGCAATCGCATCTCTGGTATGGCTGTACTTTCAGCTGTTGCGACTCCATATGCACGCGCAGCAGGCGGATAGAGGAGTACGCCGCCTACGATTTTCCCCGCATACTCAGCTACGATATGTTGGGCAGGTTCCTTTTCGTCAAGTGATTCCACAATATTCTTGCGATAGCTTTCCCAGAACAATGGGGGCATTACCTGCGCGTACTCCTCGTAAGCGGCAAGCGTTATCCTACGAACCTCATCCTGATCGCTTTCCTGCGCATCTCGAATAGAAACTCCTGTGCTTTTCTGCACCATTACATCGCTCCTTTGCTTGTATCATTCATATATTGGTGATTATTTATTCTCTTATCGCACATCCGGTCATATAAACAAAAAGGCAGGTACCATAATTCCTCTATTTAACTCCGAATGAAATAAAAAATTTGACGGTAAGCGTTATAACCTTTATAATCATACGGATATCTCTCTGCTTTCGGGGAACGCGTCGGTTTGTCTCCATAATTTGAAGAATAGTCCAGCAGTGTGTAGATAGAGAGGATGAACCGTTGCCCCAACAAGGAATGAACCAATGCCAAAACTATATGGATGGGTCCGTGAGGTAGTACCTGAAAGTCCTGCTGACAAAGCAGGCTTACAGTCAGGTGATCTCATTCGCGCGATCAATGGAAATACAATTCGTGATCTGGTAGACTATCGCTTTTACGTTGCCGATGAAGAGCTCATGATCGGCTTCGATCGACAGCAGGAGCAGCACGAAGTACGCATTACTAAAACGATTGATGAGAATCTAGGCGTACTCTTTGGAGAGGAACCTGCGCCATTTATTCGCCAATGTGCCAATAAATGTGTTTTTTGCTTTATTAAAGGACTACCAGAGCGTTTTGCGCCCGTACCAGGACTAGAACATGGCATGCGTTCCTCGCTTTATATCAAGGACGATGATTACCGTTACTCATTTCTATTTGGCAACTTTATCACGTTGACTAATTTAAAAGAGCACGACTGGCAACGCCTCGACGAACAGAAGTTGACACCACTCTATGTATCTGTACATACAACCGAGCCTGACCTGCGGCGCAAGATGGTCGACGGACCACGATCTGGCGAAGTAATTGAACACATTCAGCGCCTGGGAACGATGGGCATTACCTGTCATACACAACTTGTCCTCTGCCCACCAATCAACGATGGCGAACACCTCGATCGTAGCATTCGCGACCTGCTTGCACAACGTCCAATTGTCGAGTCTATCTCAGTTGTTCCTGTTGGTCTGACAAAATACAACAACATGATCAAAACTGGCGATCTACCACCTCTGCGCCACTATACACGTGAAGAGGCCGAAGCCGTTATCCAACAGGTCGAAGTTTACCAGCGTGAGTTCGAAGCCACGAACCTCGATGGCGATCCTTTCGTCTACCTCTCAGATGAATGGTATTATCTCACCCAGCATGAATTTCCACCAGCCAGACACTATGGCTCATACGCGCAAATCGAGAATGGCGTCGGCATGACACGCTATCTGATAGACCAATGGGCACGCACGAAACGACGACTTCCCACTTCTATTGAAGAGCCAAAACGTATTACGATCGTCACCAGCATGATGGCAGAACCAGTTATCACCGAGATCGCAGAAGATATACGCAACATCGAGCATGTTGAGGTCCAGGTGCTACCGGTTGTTAATAAATTCTTTGGGCCAGAAGTAACGGTAGCAGGTCTCTTGTGTGGGCAGGATGTACTGGAGACGCTGGAAAATGTGGAGCAGTTGGGCGATCTCGTTCTGCTCCCACGTGTTATGCTGGATAACGAAGGGCAACGTTTTCTAGATGACATGACTGTCGATGAGTTCAGAGCAAAAATAGCCACACGCGTTGAGTTTGTACGTAATGCTCAGGAGACGATTGATGCGATCCGTGACCTGGCAGGCGTAAGGCCAGCAATACGTGAGCGCAAACCAGTACGTGTCCAATCCCGCCTGTAATGCTCTGTCAAACGTCATGGCGCACCCTTTTTCTTTCTGTAGGGGAGCCATTTATTATCCCCTGTGGGTGCGCCATGACGTTTGACAGAGCAGGAGCCGTTTCACAAGCACGCTATAGTCCGCTTTTGAGAAGATGCCTGTTTGAAAGAGAACAAAGGCATCTTCTTTTATAGTGCCGGGATAAAGGACGAAGTTGCCTCGACTACAGTATTCATAAATTGGCGGGCAGGCACCGTTAAAGATCCCGCACGCCGATATACGAGCGCAAAGATAAAGGTCTCCATCATATCAGCTACAGGTAACATCACAAGACCGCCATTCAACTGTGCAGGCCAGAGCAAGGCAGGAGGCATAAATGTTACGCCACATCCCTGACGAACCAGTTCTTTCAATCCTTCGATGGATTCGATTTCAATTTTCGCATGTATAGTAAGACCCCGCTGCATAAACATGCGCTCAAGCACCTTTCTCAGGCGAGCGGTTTCTCCCAATAGCAAGAGTGGCTCAGCCAGGATGCGCTCCAGGGTTCGTTCGTGCGCCTCTATCTGAGCCAATGGATGATCAACAGGAGTCAAAAGATGCAATGGCTGACGAAATAACTCTTTTATTTTAACCACCGTCGAGCGTACAGCAGGATCATAGATAAAGCCAAGATCAACGACGCCCTGCTCAACCAGAGCAATGACTTCATCGCTCGCATGGACTCTTACTTTCAACTGAATATCAGGATAGCGTTTACGAAAAGTGGCAAGCAGAGGAGGGAGAAAACTAGCGGCCAGGGATTGATTGCAGCCGATGAGAACGGTTCCTTGCTGTCCCTGCTGCCAGCGTGCCAACTCTTGTTCTCCCTGCTGCAACACTTCCAGAGCGTCCTGAGCATATGCCACAAATGTGTGCCCGGCGGGAGTTAGCTCTACATGTTGTTTTACACGCCTGAAAAGCTCCATTCCCAACTCTTTCTCCAAAGCGGCAATCTGACGGCTCAATGCAGGTTGCGTTACCAGACACATTTCGGCTGCTTTACGAAAATTCTGCGTATGTGCGGCTGCTAGAAAATAGGTTAACTGGCGGAATTCCACCTAATCCTCCTGACAAACCCATCATAGAATCATTGGGATAAAAAAACTCATCCTCGTTTTTGCAGGAAAAAGCGATAGCATCCTGCTTCGAGATAGCTATCGCTTTATCATTTTACTAAAACAGATTCGTATACGTCAGATATCTCTGACCTTATCCCCACTGTTGGCGTAAGCGCGGCAAAATTTCTTTTGAATACAGTTGAATGAAGCGCGACTGATCTTCACCGGGCGCATGAAAAATCAGATGCGTAAAACCCAGTTCGAGGTATGGGCGCAACTGCTCTATATGCTCTTCGGGGTCACTGGAGACTAGCCAGCGACGGTGGGCCTGATCAGCTACCGCTTCTGCCTTCTTTTCCATCTCACGCGCATCGTGAATGGCAACTTTATCCTCAGCGGGCAAAGCCAGTGCCGCCCAGATACGTGTGTCGGACATTGCACGACCACGATCCTTATCAAAGGCGACCTTTACTTCAATAGTGCGTTCCACCGAGTCGGGATCTTTATTTGCGGCTTTCGCGCCTTCCTCCACTGCCGGAAGCAGCTTCTCTTGATAGAGATCCATGCCCTTGCCGGATGTGCAGATAAAACCATCGCCCGCACGCCCCGCAAACTTTGCAGCAACAGGTCCACCAGCACTGATGTAAATGGGAATAGGCTGTTCTGGTTTATCATAAATGGTTGCATTCTTCGTTTTGTAGTATTGACCTTCGAACGAAACCAGATCCTCTGACCAGAGTTGCTTAATCAGCGCAACAGCCTCACGGAGCCGCGCCAGGCGTTCTTTCGCTTCGGGCCATTCTTTCGCAGTCACAGCCACTTCGTTTAGAGACTCACCAGAGCCAACGCCCAGAATGAAGCGACCGGGATTGAGAGACCCTAATGTACCAAATGCCTGTGCTACAATCGCTGGCTCATAGCGAAATGTTGGCGTAAGCACGCTTGTGCCGAGCGTCACACGACTGGTGCGTTCACCCACAGCTCCCAACCATGCGAAAACCTGCGGCGCATGCCCATCGGTATGTCGCCAGGGCTGAAAGTGATCACTTACCCAGACACTATCAAAGCCAGCTTCTTCCGCTTCGACTGCATAATCAAGCAGGCGACGTGGTCCAAACTGTTCTGCTGAAGCTTTATAGCCTAATTTCAATGCATGTTTTGCATTCATAAAATCTCCTTATCTAGCCCGCCCGTAAAACCCTCATCCTTCAGACGTAGGGATACAAGGACGTTCCTTGTGGTGGCGCGATGGGTTGGGCAACATGCATAACAAGACGAAAGTACCATTTATTTTGCATCCTCCGTTTTTCCTGCTAAACTGTGTATATAATCCATTCGCACACGAACAACTCAATATTGTTTACAGGTTCCACGGTAAATCGTTCCCGTGGGTAAAAGCAATAACGTCCCAACCGTTTATTGTGCCAGCCTATACGTCAGGTCCTAAGTGCCCACAAGCCACCTGGGGTGGTTGCAACCGGATTCTTTGGCTCGGATGGAGCCTTCAGGAGCAATCCTGAGAAGCCTCCACCCTTCCAGGTGTGGGGAGTCGTCACGACATAGATTCTCTCACCCACACAGTCCCTTCCTCTACTTCTACACTCCCTTTATAGTATCACTTCTGAAGAGGGAAAGAGGTATCACAAACAGCTTGCAGTCAGATCATTTCTAACAAAATCATAGGACTTCTGGAAAAGCATTCGTGATTGGTTCAGAATGCTTTTCCAGAGAAATTATCAAGGAATGCTATACATTTTTAAATACAGCGTTCCTTGATAATTTCGTGGGGTACTTTTACAACATCATCTTGTGATCATTCTCATTTTAGAGAATCACCATCACTCACTTCCCTACTATCCCGCACAGGTTTGACAGTTCGTACAATCGACCATGCAGCAGGCAATAGCAAAGCGGCAATCACAATCTTGATCAGATCGCCAGGGATAAAGGGCCACATACCGAGCATAAATGCTTTGCCGAGACCGATATGAAACGAGATGGCAAGCCAGGAGACTCCAAATGCATAGATAATAACGGTACCGGGAAGCATTGCAAAAACAGATGTCAGGAAACTACGATCCAGGCCACGTTCCGCCAGAAATCCTACAACAAACGCTGCAACAGGATAAGACCAGAGATAGCCCGCCGTTGGCGAGGTGATTAGATAAGCCCATCCACCACCAGCCGCAAATACAGGTAGACCGCTTGCACCTTCCGCAAGATAGAGCAGCATGACCAGCGCTCCACGACGACTCCCTAATGTGGCTCCCGCAAGCATCACTACAAAGGTTTGGAGGGTAATCGGAATCGACGTAAACCACAGATGTATGCTCAGGCGAGCGCTCAAAATCAACAATACATTGAAGCCAACGACCAACAGCACATCTTTCAACATGCTCAAACTACGCGATGAGCGCGACGAGGGAACAAGATAATCAGCAAGCGTCGAACCGGGGGAAATAGCCATGAAAGCTTACTCCTTTATTGGTAAGGGATACAATAGATACGAACTCCATCCGCGTATCTATTATAGCCTAAAAAGGCGCTTTCATGGTTCAAAAAAGTATCTTTTACATCTTTTACCTGCTATGCAATCAGTTCCGCACTATCATACTGTGGATTATTCACCAGACGCGAAACAGGACGAGCACTCATTTGTTCGGCAGGATAAGAAGCAAGTAAAGGCAAAAGAGTATGTTCATCATGCAACGATGGGTCGAGCCATTCCTTCTGTGCCTCTTGCGAAAGAATAACTGGCATGCGGTTATGAATGGAGGCCATGAGTTCATTAGGCTCCGTAGTGATAAGCGTGCAAGTACGTATTTGCTCACCAGCAGGATCTTTCCAGCTATCCCACAGGCCCGCAAAAGCAAACAATTCTTTATTTTTGAGCGTGATATACATAGGGGTTTTGCCGCCCGCCTCTTTTTTCCATTCGTAGAAACCATCTGCCACAACTAAACAGCGCTTTGAATTCAGAAGGCGTTTGAAGCTCGGTTTCTCAGCAAGGGTCTCGGCACGCGCATTAATCATTTTTGAGCCGATGCTTTCATCCTTCGCCCATGAAGGAACCAGGCCCCAGCGCAACACATCAAGCGTTCCATTAGAGAGGATCGCCACAACATTCTGGGTTGGCGCAATATTATAACGTGGCGCAGTTTGCAGAGACGGCGGCACAGGCACGTTGAAAGCTTTAGCAATCTCACTTATATTGTACGTGAGCGTAAAACGACCACACATAACATACTCCTTTCAAGAAGCGACATCGGCTCATCATATTCTATTCTATATCATTCTTATTTAACACGTTCCAAACGGTCATAGAGGTCTGGTTGATGGCTCTACCGAAAAATTTTGCCTGGATAAGAAGAAAACGCTCACCATCATTTGAGTTTCAAGCGTAGCGACCCAACTTATAGCGTCCACCAATTTATTGAAATGCTCATTCCTCCTTGATGATGGGAGAAATCTCTCGATAAATTGGTGGACGCTATAAATTGGGTCGCTACGTTGGCATGGTGGGCATCACCAACGCGGTTTTTCTATAAAAACCAGGAATTCCTGGTTATTTGCTTAGCGCGTCCGCAACTCTTGCAGAGCCGCCAGGCGTTCACGAGCAATAGGGCTACTCGAATTGACGCGAGCAAGGTTTTTATAAACACGGCTGGCTTGCTCGTATTCACCGACAGATTGATAGGTCTGGCCGAGCATGTCATATGCATCGTAATTCGTACGGTCTATTGTGATGAGCTGCTGTAGAGCTGCAACTGCCTCTTTCACCTGCTGGGTCTCAAAGTAGTGACGGGCAATAGTGAACTGGTACTCAGCTCCAATAGACAGATAACGATCGGCCTCGCGTTCGTTCTGACGTTCAAGTTGATGCGCCAGTTGCAAACAGAAACCAACTACTTCGCGCAACAGATCCATCGACTCAGGATTCAACTCAGCAGCGCGACGTAAATTTGTGAGTGCATCCTCGTTGTTGCCCATCTCAGCGTAGATATTGCCAACACGTTGAATAGTCGTACTCGCATTTTCCAGCTCATTACGACGCAAGTAGATATCTGCAAGCAGCCGTAACTCAGCGATGCCTTCATCAAGCAAGCCACGGTTCACATAGATATCGGCCAGTTCATCATGAGCGCGTGGGTCTTGAGGCGCAAGGCATACCATTTCATTGAGGACGCTGAGAGCACTATCCGTCTGGCGATTACCACGATAATGATGTACCAGATCCATATACTCTTTTAATGCACCACTAATATCACTCTGACGAGAGGATATTTCGGCCAACGTCGAGGCAACTTCATCCTGTACCGGTCGGACCTGCTTGATCTGACGCAAAATAGCATCTCGCTGGTCCAGGCGACCTGTACGTGCATAAGCATCCGCCAGCAACTGCGTTATCTCAACTTCTGGAGCACGATGTTGCTCACCCTCCGCACGAGGACGCGCTGCCCACACAGCAGGATCCATCGAGACTGGCGACTGACGCACGAGTTGCAATGACTGCTCAAACTGCTGGATCGCCGCCTCTGGTTTTCCCTGAGTCAATAACGATTGCCCGGCACTGACACGCGCTAGAACTTCGACCGCACTATCTCGCATTGCCAGAATGTATGCATCGATCGCTTTATCAAATTGACCCGCTTGATTGTAGATCTGACCGAGCGAGAAGTGTACATCAGAGTTATTAGGATAAATATCCACGCACTGATTGTACTCGCGAATGACTGCATCGGCATGCTTCTGACCTTCACCCCGCAACTGCCATTGAATACGTGTCAAGACTTCCAGTGAAGTTGATCGCACAGAACCAATCGTCGTGATCATCGCGATATGCCAGCGCACAAGCGCAGTGATATTACGTGGATCAACCTGCAACACACGCTGGTATTCCGTTACCGCTTGCTGGGTTCGTCCTAACTTCTGTAAAGCCAGCGCATAGTTCAAACGCGTCGGCACGCTTGTTGGACTTTCCTGCAAAGCCTGCTCTAATTCTGTGAGCGCACGGTCCATATAGCCCAGGCGCAAGTAAGACTCTGCGGCTAACGTTCTTTCACGCAATAGGTCTTCTTTATTGCCTTGCATAGAGAGCAGATTAATCAACCGCATACGATACGTCAGGTTGTTTGGTTCAAGTTGCAAGATGCGGCGATAAGAAGCGATCGCATCATCAATACGGCCATTGACGACATATGTATCGACGAGAATGGCATACTTGGCAATAGCTTGTTCAATCTCACCCTGGCGCACGTAAATCTCGCATAATACCTGATGCACATCCAGATATTGCGGTGCCATATCAATAACGCGCAAGCACTCTTCAGTAGCTGTACTTAGCAACCCGTGATTGATATAACTCTGGATATCTTGCATAGAGCGCACAACCTGCAAGCGAATGTTCTCTGGCAGGGAGGCTGTACTGGTCAAAACAACTTCAGCGACCAGCGCTAAGTTCTCCCCTTTCCCACCAGCAATCTGACTCAATAAATCTTCGGTGGCTGGTCGGGTTTCCGCAGATCTATTTGATGCAGGTGGTACTGTCGGATAGACTGTATCTAACGGCGACATTGCTTGAGCCGCAGGTGCCGGAGCTGGAACAGGCTGTACTGGTGCCGGAGCTGGTTGCACGGGTGCGGCAGGCTGAGCCAGAGCAGTAGACATCTGTTCAGGGGGAAGCACACGGGTCGCATTCGCAGCCTGCGCGTCATCGGTAAGCCAGGATGCCGTCTGCGGTGCCTGAGTCGCCTCCAAAGGAACTGATGGTCGGCGCGGCTCCGGAGCAGGTGGTTCAGGCATAGGAGGCGGCTGTATCACCTGTGTCTGTTGTGCTGGTGGCGGTGGCGCAGGCTTATTCGCAATTTGCGTTTTATCAGCATCACTCAAGATACCAGTTAACCAGTCGGGCAAATCACCTACAGAGGAATTACTGACTGGTGACTGCTGTGCAGACAATGGCGCAGAAGGGGTTCCATTGCCCATAGCATTCATATTAAATGCCATCGTTGCCGCTTCAGGCATCGATGGTGGCTGATTCGGTTGGCTCGCCATAGGTGGCTGCATGTTTGCCATCTGTTCTGGTGGCATAGAACGTGTATTATCGGCAGGCGTGATAGGGCGAGCAGGGACAGGCGCATTCTGCGCTTGCTGGAGCATAAACTCAACCTGTGCAACTTTATCGGCCCAACCACGACTACGCAGAAAACCTAGCAGCGCATTGTAAACGGTAAATGCCTGTTCTTGTTCACCTAACAGGCGATGAGCTTCAGCAGCTTCTTGACACAACTGTACTAACTGATCGGATTCTTCAACTGTCAAAGCGTCCAGATTCACACGATCGACAGCCTCATCGAAATGAATAGTTGCAGTACGCAGATCCCCACGAGCACGATAGCACTGACCTAACGCGTAATAGCAAGAAAGTGCGTAGTCAGGATCGTTTAAAAGCAACTGGAACTGACGGATTGCCTCTTCCCAACGTTGCTGCTCCTGGTAAAGCCAGCCTAAAAAGTAGCGAGCATCTGGTCGATCGAAGCCACTTTCTAAAATTTGTTCACAGAGGTCGATAGCATCATTAAAACGACCCTGGGTCTGAAACGTCTGCGCTTGCTTCAGTACCCCTGTGACCTGGCTGGCGGAAAGCCTTTTACGAGGGGCAGAGTTCATGCCATTTCCAGGCCCTGCCGCCAGGGGAGACCCTGGATTGCTCACTCCACCGAAGTTGCCCGCGCTACCCATGTTACCCATGATGCCAGTAT
>JACDAE010000032.1 GCA_013695595.1 Ktedonobacteraceae bacterium
ACGCAAGGGGGAAGAGACTTCAGTGAGAGCGCTTCTCAAAAGAGTTAGAAGCAAGCAATCGGCTCGTTTGCACTTCATGTCAGCTTCGCGCATATCACCCCTTCAACGTATGCCCCATTTGCAGTTAGCCGTTGATGCCAAAGAACTCGTGTGGCGACCTGGTGCCTTGATCATAGGGTTGCGCGCATTGCCAGTGACGTTTTAAGGCCATGGGGCAGGATTTATGAGAATCTGCCCCTATTCCCGTTACCCCTTCAATCCGGTGCCAGCAACGCCTTGCACGATCTGGCGCTGGAAGAAGAGGAAAACAATCAGCACGGGCACACCACCTAGCAAAGCCGTTGCCATAATCTGGGCATAACGGATACCAAATGATGTCTGGACGGTCGCCAGACCCACAGGCAACGTCATCAAATTATTGCTGCTAATGACGATAAACGGCCACAGAAAGTTATTCCAGGAAGCAACAAAAGCAAAGATCGCCACAGCAGCGATAGCTGGTCGCGCCAGAGGCATCCAGATCTGCCAGTAAACTCTCCAAAGACTCGCGCCATCCATAACGGCAGCTTCCTCTAATTCGTAGGGGATACCATCAAAGAACTGCTTGAAAATGAATACGGCGATCGGCGAGGCAAGCTGAGGCAGGATAATACCCCAATAGGTATCAACCATATTCAGCGATTGCATCATTGCGAAGAGCGGCACGATCAGAATTTGCCCTGGCACCATGATGCCAGCAAGAATTACCCAGAAGAGGATGTTTCTCCCACTAAATGGGACACGCGAGAATGCAAATGCCGCCGTGCTCGCCAGCAAAACGGTCACAATGCTAATAATTGCCGAGGTTAGTACGCTATTAAAATACCACGTCGGCAAATTGGTGGTGGCAAGCGTAGTAGCAAAAGCCTGCAAAGTGAAGTGTGAGGCCAACCAGGATACAGGAATAGCGGTCGTCTCGCCTTCGGGTTTCAACGCTGTATCAAATGCCCATAATATGGGAAGTAACCAGATAAGCGCCATTACAATGAGTACAACAAAAGCGGTTCCGTTGGCTATACGTCTTTTCCTTTGCTCATCTAGCGTTCGCACCTGGTCACGTGGACGTGTCGTTTCATGGGCTATGGTCTGTGTCGACATCAGGCATTCCTCCTCTGGCGTGCAAGTACTAAGAACTGTCCAACAGAAACGATCAGGATCAGAATAAAGAGAATGTATGAAGCAGCAGATGCAAAGCCAACACGGAAGGTTGTAAATCCAGCTTCATAGATGTATTGCACCGCACCGCGCGTTGAGAAATTAGGACCATCGCCACTACCCATCAGCAAGTACGCCTGCTGAAAGACTTGCAACGATGCAATCACCTGCAAAATGAGGATAAGCGTGGTCGTTCTACTTAGCAAGGGAATCGTGATCCAGCGGATACGTGCCCATGCCCCTGCCCCATCGAGTGAAGCAGCCTCGTTCAGTTCGGGCGAAATCTGCTGCATACCCGCCAGATAGAGCACAAAATTGAAGCCCACCGTCCACCACACTGTCAAAATGATTACTGATATCAATGCGATGTGGGGATCAGACAACCAACCAACCTCAGGAATATGGAGGGTGGTAAGCACACCATTAACGAGGCCGAAGCCTGGTTGATAGAGCCAGCTCCAGATCAGCACAACCACTGATACAGGCAATACAAAGGGTGCAAAGAAAACGGTACGGAAAAAAGCCTGTCCTGGAATGGCACGATTGACCAGTAATGCCAGTGCTAGCGCGATGATAATGAGCAGGGGCGTACTGATGACCGTGAATAGTAGAGTGATACCGAGCGATTGCCAGAATGCCGAGTCGCTAAAAAGTAACTGGTAGTTGCCCAGACCAAGAAAATCTGCTGAACCCAGACCAGAAAGGGTCCAGTTAAAAAAACTCATGCGCAGGCCAAGGAGGATCGGCCAGATCAGAAAAAGCGCATATACGATCAGGAATGGCAACACAAAGCTCAATCCAGTCAGATTGATGCGCAAGCGTTTGTCTTTTTCCCTCTTTACCTGTACCGATGTCTCCGCTTTCCCTGCATGCAACATTGCTTCGGACATAGTAAGCTCCTTTCAGTGAGTCTTATTCCCTATGATGGTTAAAATGGGAGTTTTATAGCCAGCAGATTCTCCATAGCGGTACGAAACTGACGAACACTTCGCGCTGGTGTACCCTGTCCGTTTAATGCAACTTGAAATGCAGTACCTGCCTCAATTTCTAGCCGGGAGCCAGATCCACTGAACCACGCAGCAGGATCAATAACAATATTAGAGGCCACACTGGCATAGTTTGATTGCGGCTTCAAACTTTTGTAGCTTGCGCTCTCTGTAATCGGGAGATACGCCGGTACATGTCCACCCTGAGCCCAGGTATAGCTATCCTTAAGCATAAAGCTGATGTACTGTAACACGGCGGCTCTACTCACAGGGTCTACCGAGCTTTGACGGGGCAACACAAACGTATGAGAATCAGCTTGAGCACGATATTGACTATAGACCTGGGGGAAAGGGACCATACTAAATGGGGTCTTCTGTGTCTGGAACGTGGTAACCTCCCACTCACCATTCCAGAGGAAACCTGACTTCCCACTTCCAAATAGCGCAACTGAGCCAGCATAGTCAATATTCTGGGCAGCGACTTTACTGGTGACGGTGAGATCAGTCATAAACGAAAGAACCTGTTCAGCTTTAGCATCATCCAGCAAAAACTCTTTGCCATCTTGAGAGAAGACCTGTCCCCCCATCTGGCTATAGAGGGTATAAAACAAGCGCCATGGGGTTACGCCTTGAACCTCAAAGACAGTGCCATAACTTCCTGAAGCTTGCTTCAGGCTCTTCAATGCACTGAGAAGAGCATCTGGACCCTGTATTGGCTTGAGATTGTTATTGGCATCAAGCAGGCCCGCTTTTTTGGAGAGGTTAGTGTTGTAATACATGACAAACGGATGGGTGTCTAATGGAATGGCGTAGAGTTTTCCCTTGTATTGAGCTTTTTGCCATAAAGAGGGAAGAAACTTGTCTTCGGTGATACCCACTTTGGCAAGTTCATTCAGGTCGAATGGGTCAAGTAGGTTTTGCTCCGCAAGAACGATCATGCGTGTCATGTGTGAGATAGCCACATCAGGAGAGCGGCCACCAGCGGCAGCCATTGAGAGTTTGGTGTAGTACGGATCTCCCCAGGTTAGTGTAACTGACTGAAGACCAATATGGGGATTAGCAGCCCGAAAGGCATCTTCCATCTGAATCATACGCGCACCATCACCGCCACCAAAGAGGTTCCAGAAAACGATGTTCGCGCTTGTACCAGAGGGTGTAGAGGATCCACATGCATCAAGCAATGCAAGTGCCGCAGTACTACTTACGCCTATTGCAACGGTCTTTTCCATGAAAGTACGACGCGTCATACGTCCGCTTCTTACCTTACCAGCCAATTCATCGAGAAATTCCTGTAGCTCAGATTTCATGTGAAATCCTCCCTGAATCGAAAAGCAACAACGCTTTTACAGAGCTACGAAACTGCACTACTTTGACGATTCACAAAATGCGTTTTCCTATATAACCCCCTTTCTTAAGCAAAACGTAAGGATAGTGTTAGGAACGAAAAGGTGAAAAAGTGTTCTTGAAGCTAAAGCACTACTATAAATCACGATTTCAAGTGAAGTTCCGCTTCATTATATTACCGTAACATTCTGGAGTACTGCAAACTCTAGCAATCAGACAAATATCATCGCATTTCATAGAGAGGGAGGAATGGGAGGGAATAAGAGACCAGGGGCGGATGCTTATGTAAATGTATGAGATCAGACAATTTTACAAGCGGGCCCTGATAGCAAGGGGCCGCTTTTTTGTACACGACAAAGCCAGATAACGCGGCGCGAAGCTTTACATAACCTTGTCACCTTTCCCTTGATTGCAATGAATCTGAGCACATTTTCACAAGGAAAACCAAGAATCAATACAAGTCATCCCGAAGATATCCTGGCACAATGCGCAATGGGAATTGCCGCTTGTCGAGAATTGAGCAAAGGGACCAATGCATCTGAGCTTGCATTGGCATTTGACGGAGTATCGGCTTATATGCCAGTGCTGAAAGCAATTGTTACGGAGTCAGTGCAATACAAGAAAAAAGCGGCCAACTTCGTCACACAATGCGCCAGGATAAAAACAGCATTGGGACGGATAGGCTGGCAGCAAGAGAACCTACAACAGGCGACGATAAACGCCCAAGAAGCGGTCTCTTTTGCCCGTGTAGCCGATGATCCTGCCTTGTTGATTAGTTCACAGGTATCACTCGCCTGGGTGTATTATTATGACCATCGAAGCCAACAAGGGCTACAGGTATTGCAAGATGCACTCAACACCTTTAAGCAATCCCCTTCCTTGCCTCATTCTTTTGAAGTGCGGATCTATAGCGCTCAGGCCGTTTTAGAGGCTAAAACTGGGCAGCACCCTGAAGAGGCGCTTCAACGAGCACATAGTGCGCTCCATAAGGCTGCAAACAAGGATTATTATGTCTTTTCAGATGCAATCGTTCCTGATGCAGTGGTGATTGTTTCCCTCAAATGGGGCTGAGTTAGAGTGGACTCAGTCCCATTTTTTCCTCTTTGAAAACGCATAGTAACTTCTTGAAACGCGTGGTAACACCCCTTTCTATCAAAAAAGCATTGGAAGAGCAGGAGTAACGCTCTTATTTTTCTCTTCACCTCCGCTACACTTTCCACAGGTTCCCCCATTTTAGAAGGGAAACAGTATGCATGTCCCATTACGATCAAGCGCTCAGAAGAGGATAACGGCACGAAAGGATTCGGCAGGTATGTGGCACCTCTGGCCTTTTCGTCGCATACGACATCGAGCGTCCTTCAACGGGGAGCCGCTGCCGCCGCCTGTTCCCCTGACCTTTCATGATGAAGAAGGGCGATGCCATCGAACCGATGCACCCTATCTG
>JACDAE010000034.1 GCA_013695595.1 Ktedonobacteraceae bacterium
TTTCAGTGCATTGCCATAATGATCTGGGCCTGGCCGTTGCCAATGCGCTGGAGGGGTTACGCAATGGAGCCGAGCGCGTCGATACCAGCTTCAATGGTCTGGGTGAGCGTGCAGGTAATGCAGCAACCGAAGAAGTGGTCATGGCTGTCCACACGCACTCCGCTGATGTCGGGATGGCTGTGCGCGTTGATACTACAAAGATTGCCTCAACCAGCCACTTGATCGTAAAGCTCTCCGGTATGGAGGTACAGTGGACCAAGCCTGTGGTGGGAAAAAACGCCTTTTCACATGGTGGAGGTATCCATCAAGATGGAGTCTTGAAGGATGCACGAACATATGAGATCATGACACCTGAATCCATTGGCCTTGTCAGTGCCGACCGCAGGATGCATGTTGGAAAACTTTCAGGTCGAGCCGCTTTATCTGCTCAGATGCACGAATTAGGGTACGAGCTAGAGAAGGAGCAACTGGACTCAGCCTTTGAGATGACGAAATTGCTTTTGGGCAAGAAGAAGGTACTGGAGGAGATGGATATGCGTTATATTGCCACAAGCGTTTTGCAGAAAAGCGTGGTATAACGTATATATTATTCCATTTCCCGTCAAGGGGCACCTGGTAGTAAGGGTGCCTCTATGCATTTTACTTACGTAGGAGAGTCTGCATGCCAAAGACAATGTTTGAAAAAATCTGGGATATCCATGTGGTGCGGGATATCCCTGGCGAATCGACAGTTATTTATATTGACCGCCACCTGGTGCACGAAGCAACTTCTCCACAGGCATTCGCAGGCCTGCGTGCAATGGGACGATCTGTACATCGTCCTGACGCCACTGTTGCCGTACTTGACCATAATGTTCCAACTGTAAATGGCCGTCGCATGCTCGATGTCGTGGATCAACAAAGCCAGCTCTGTATTACCACATTGGAGCAGAATGCTAAAGATTTTGATCTGACCCTCTTTAAAATGAATGATGAGCATCAGGGCATTGTCCATATTATTGGACCTGAATTGGGTTTGACGTTGCCTGGTATGACGCTGGTATGTGGGGATTCGCATACCTCTACGCATGGTGCACTTGGCGTATTTGCAATCGGCATCGGCACCAGCGAGGTTGAACATGTATTGGCAACACAATGCCTCCTACAGCAGAAGCCCAAAACCATGAATATTCGCATCGAAGGAACACTGGCTCCTCAAGTAACTGCGAAAGATGTCGCTCTGGCGGTTATTGGTAAGTTGGGGACAGGTGTTGGCACCGGGCACGTGATCGAATTCAGCGGTTCAACGGTGCGTAACCTCTCGATGGAGGGACGCATGACGCTGTGTAATATGGCTATTGAGGCCGGTGCACGTGCTGGCATGATTGCTCCCGATGAGACGACTTTTGCTTATATTCAGGGCCGTCCTTACGCACCACACGGTGAACTCTTCGATCAGGCGGTAGCTTCATGGAAACAACTCGCCAGTGATCCCGATGCCCATTTCGATGCCGTGTATGAGATCAATGTTGAAGGCTTAGGCCCTCAGGTCACCTGGGGGGTAAATCCTGGTATGGTTGTTGATATCAATGATGTTGTGCCTGATCCTTCTGTCGAGAGCGATCCTTTGAAGCGGCAGAGCTACGAGCGTGCTCTGAAATATATGGGACTTCAGGCCGGCCAGAAGATTGCTGAGATTAAGCTGGACACGGTCTTCATTGGCTCCTGTACCAATTCACGTCTGGAAGATTTACGCATGGCAGCTCAGTATGTAAAGGGTCATCATGTTGCTGAGCATGTGCGTGCCCTGGTGGTACCTGGCTCAATGCGCGTGCGGATGATGGCCGAAGAGGAAGGGCTGGCTGATATCTTCCGTGAGGCTGGTTTTGAGTGGCGCGAGGCTGGCTGTAGTATGTGTATTGCAATGAACGGTGACCGCCTTTCTGAAGGCGAACGTTGTGCCTCAACCAGCAACCGCAACTTTGAAGGGCGACAAGGTCGTGGTGGTCGGACTCATCTGGTCAGTCCTGCTATGGCGGCAGCAGCAGCTATCGCTGGGCATTTTGTTGATATTCGCACCGTCGAGCCTGTAAAAGAGCTGGTTCATGGGTAAGAATGGTGATGTTTAAATTCATGGAGGCGAGTACACTGGTTGGAGTGACGCATATCTGTGTGCCTTCAAGCGGCGCAAACGGTAGAGGAGCAAAATAGATGGAACCTTTTACAACATTAACGGGCCTGGTTGCCCCATTAGATCGTACAAATGTCAATACCGATGAAATTACGCCTGCACGCTTTCTAAAAACAATTAAGCGTACAGGTTTTGAGGATGCGCTTTTTGCCAACTGGCGCTTTCGCAATGATGGCACGCCTGATCCCGATTTTGTACTCAATTTGCCGCGCTATCAGGGGGCACGTATTCTCCTTGCAGGCGACAATTTTGGCTGCGGTTCTTCACGAGAGCATGCCCCCTGGGCAATTCATGATTATGGCTTTCGTTGCCTGATTGCTCCTAGCTTTGCTGACATCTTCTACAATAACTGCTTTAACAATAGCCTCTTGCCAATAACTCTGGATGAAGCTATTGTTCAGGAGCTAATGGCTGAAGTAGAGGCACATGAGGGCTACATCTTGCATATTGATCTCGCGACTCAGACGGTCACTACCCCGTTGCAGCGGCAAATACATTTTGAGATCGACAAATTCAGAAAAGAGGCCCTGCTCAACGGCTTAGATAATATAGGTTGGACGCTTTCTCACAATGATGAGATCGCAGCCTATGAAGATCGTCGTAAGCAGGAGACGCCCTGGCTTTTCGCTGCAAATAAGGGTTAATCATCAAGCATAAGGAGTGCGTCTATGTCGATCCAGCAAGTTGACTCTGGTATGGTTGCTTACCAGGTTCTCGATGTTGAGGGAAATCTTGTAGGGGAGATGCCCGATCTTAGCGCGGAGCGTTTGCTTGTGCTCTATCGGGCGATGCATCTGGGTAGGGCTTTTTCAAATAAGATTATCGCTCTGCAACGGCAGGGACGTGCCACCACCTTTGGTTCACTTATGGGGCAGGAGGCGACCGCAGTAGGGCTGGCAGCTCCTTTGCAGCCGCAAGATTGGCTGGCTACCTCCTATCGTGAGATTGCCTCACTGCTTGTCAAAGGAGTGCCGCTCTCTACCCTTGTCTATTCTTTTCGTGGCTTCTCGCCCGCTTACCCAAAAGAAGCCCGTTGCCTTCCCATTCAGATCGTGATTGGAACGCAGATGTTGCATGCGGTAGGACTGGCAATGGCGGCGAAGATTGCGGGTGATCCTGCGGTCTCTGTTGGTGTTTGCGGTGATGGGGCAACCTCTGAGGGTGATTTCAATGAGGCTCTCAACTTCGCTGGCGTCTTTCAGGCTCCCGTCGTGCTTGTTGTACAGAACAATGGGTGGGCTATCAGTGTGCCACGCTCTCGCCAATCGGCGGCCCCTACGCTAGCTGCGCGTGGGATCGGCTTTGGCATCCCCTCATTCCTGGTTGATGGAAACGATATTCTTGCCGTTTATTCTGTGATGCAGCGGGCGATCGAGCGGGCACGTTCAGGGCAGGGACCAACGCTTGTTGAGACGTTGACATATCGTATTGGTCCCCATACTACTGCCGACGATGCCACACGTTATCGTGATGCTGCCGAAGTTGAAGAATGGCGAGCGAAAGACCCTCTGGCCCGTTTCCGGCTCTTTTTGCTGCAACGAAATCTTCTAGATGAGGAACAGGATCGGCAACTTATCGCAGGCGTTGAAGCAGAGATCAATGCCGCTGTAGCTGAGGCTGAAGCAGTGCCACCGCCGGCGCCCGACGAGTTTTTTGACTACATGGCTGCTGATCTCTCTCCACGTCTGCAAGAACAGCGTGCGGACCTGTTGCGCTACAGTAAACAGCAAGGGAGGAGTTAACAAACATGCAGATGACAATGATAGAAGCCTTGAACCAGGAACTCTCATTAGAGCTGGAGCGCGATCCACGCGTCGTTCTATTGGGGCAGGATATCGGTGTCAATGGCGGCGTGTTTCGTGTCACCGAGCAGTTGCAACAACGCTTCGGCGAAACGCGTGTGTTTGATACCCCGCTCTCAGAGTCAGGTATCATCGGCACCTCGGTTGGTATGGC
>JACDAE010000047.1 GCA_013695595.1 Ktedonobacteraceae bacterium
GAGATACTCATTCAACGCAGCATTATTCGGCCAGATACGCTCTTTGATTGGATTGACTTTTACCAGTCCCTCGTTGGCTAGACGCATGCACCTCAATTGCAATCCACCACTTGCCGTAGAAGTTGAACAGGAAAATGATATCCGGATAGACCCTTTTGAGATCCCGTCGTTCCTGTTGTAGGTTGCTAATTCGAGGAGACGAAGAAAACGTTGCGCAAATCTCATCTTTGAGTTGTCGATGCATTTCTCCTTCTCCATACCCCTGGTGACAACCGGCATCGATAAGGTGCGCAAAATGATGGGCTTTGATCGTCCCTTTTTTGAGATGGAGATGTGTATTACACTCCAAACAGAGAAATGGCCCATCATCCTTGCAGACATCTTTGGCATTTACCAATTCACCGTTAGACAATGCGGTCAGCATCCATTCCCCTCTCTTTCTGTTTATTTTGCTGTGCTCTCTAAGAAGATGTCATCTAAGGAATATTCCTCTCCGGGAGCACGTGATATTTATCTGTTAATTCACTACCTCAAGTAGTGAGCAAACATAATATCGAGGCGATTATGTCCTAGACAGCGGCTCACCTGGAGCGCCACATCCTGGTCCAGTTCTGAAGAGTGCAGCCGCCCTTCAGGTGGTGGCAGAGGATGCCCTGAGAGGATTTCATAAAGTTCTTGCGCAAACTGACGCCGATACTTGTGAATGTCTGCATTGCCGGGTAGATGGTCAAACACATGTTCGCCTGGGTCTCGATCTTTGACCAGCACTAGCACATCCTGTTCACGTCCAGGAAAGACTGGCACCTCACGACGTTTCCCTCCTTTCCCTTTGGTTACCAGCACTATCAACTGTTGATCTGAATTCCGGACGTACACTTGACCTGCTAATAGATCTCGTAGTTCTGCTCGACGTAATCCACAGGCCAGACAAAAGTGTATCAACGGTTGCCAGTTCTCTGCCTGGAAATGCTGATCACGCACGACAGCATGGCGCGAGCGTACAATATTCTCGCGTTTGCGCTGCGGTAAGACGACGCTAGTAGTAAGAGTACGATCCTGAAAAAACAGACGCAACGCCGAGCGCTCCGTTTGTAACGTCCAGGCACTATAACCTTTCTCCACCCGCTCAGCCAGGTAGAGAGAAGCCAATTCGTCTGCATGCGCATCCATAATGGTAAGATCGTGTATTTCATGGATCTCGCGACACCAATCCAGAAAGCGCATCACTATTTGCTGATAATTGTGGCGTGTCTCGTAGCTGTGGATTTTTCCATCTGTGAAGGCAAAGAGAGATTCTCCTTGTCTCTGTGCTTCTGCTTTGGCTTCCGCCCGTTTCTCACCAATGGCCATGAGTGAGTCCAACCGTTGCAGAGCGGCATATTTGAGTCCTGGTCGTTTGCCCATAGAAAACCTTCTTTCACTCAGTAACACTTGCTTTTCCACTTTTTAAAAGGGCATCAGTGCGGCGTGTCGATTACTAAGACATTCGTCGAGGTGAGAATTTTCCGAAGCGGTATGTATTCTCTGAAGGAAAAGGCGACGCTCCGCGATCATTTCTTCCTCCATTCCTGTTTATCCGTTCAAAACAGCGCTTGCTTGCAGCGATGTTTGAGATGGGACAGGAACCACCTGACTCTAAGGTGGGAATACTAACTTCTAGAACTATACGACGAGGAGCACACTTCTCATACATTCCTACAAGGATATGTGTTGAGATTGTTTAAAGACACATCGATTTATTTTCCCCTTTCGAAAACATACGATAGGATGCAAGAAGCAACGATATACATAAGCATGCTCTACATAAAACGCTTCCAATGGAACACACGAGGTGAAAGCACGACAGGAATACCTGCAATAACAACGCACTTCTAGTCGATGCTCCTTGAAACTCAAGAAACTCCCAATACGACAGGAATGATAAGAACGCGGTGAGCGACAACGAGGCCCAGCGACCCAGTCCTGAAAGAACCAGGGCGGTCAACTCATCACACACTCTAGCATTCTAACCACACCCATACTCGAACAGGTATCACAACACACAATCTCTCTGAGAAGGGGTGATACTGTCCACGCCAATCTTGTTGGCGATAGGATCAAGAGGCCTTCCGGAGAAGGTTCATCTTGTAATACACCATTACTATACCTGATGGGCGACCAGAAAAACCGGTCCGCAACCGGAAGGATACCGGGAAGGAAACCAGAAAACCACCAGGAAGGAAACCAGAAAACCATATTCTAATGCATGATAAAACAATAAAAATTAGTTTATTTTATTTAATAAACCGTATGCATTAGTAGTTTATTTTGTTGTAAAAAACTTTTTTGCAACGAATGCTATTCTGCTTCCTGGAGTAGAAGGACACCGAGGCAGTTCTTACTCAGTGACATTACTATTGTGTAAATTTTCATATTTTTATAAGCATGAACGTATTTTACATCTACTTTTATTGTAAAAATATGTAATAAATTTATAAAATGTATAAAAAGCCTTCTTCAGATCCTTCTCGCTCGTTTTTCTGGTTTCCTTCCCGGTTTCCTTCCTGGTTTTTCTGGCTGCGGACTGCTCTGTCTGGTAGCGGATTGTGTACATTTATGTCTAGAGATGTTTGTGTTGCAAGCACCTTCTCTATCTCATCCACTGGATGAGAGATCGTCAAAGAAGAACTGGCTGCAAAAAATAGAAGAAAGGAGCGAAACCCTGGAACAGCACGACGAAGCAGATTTACATCCACAACTCTGGACGATTAGCCAGGCCTGCCAGGCACTGAATCTGGGACGAACGAAAATCTATGAACTCATCTGGAAGGAAGGTTTGCCCATCCATAAGTTTGGGCGTGCCACAAGGATTTCTCCAACGGAATTGCAACGTTGGCTTCAAGGACGAGAGCATCAATGACGATGTAGCTCGAAAAACCAGATGGAGTGCAGAGAAACGGTTCCTGTTGTCATTTGTAATCTTTTGTCGTCGTTATGATTTCACAATGAACTGTTTTTGGGGGAACTCCCCCCAAAAACACGCGTTTTTCCCCAATTTGTTGTCATTTGTAATCTTTTTTCAGCATTTTGCTGACAGATACAGAAGGAGGAACAATGTTTACTGAAACAACCATTCACCCCGACTCATTCCTGGCTCGTCTATGCAGCCAGGAGCCACTTACCAATACAACGGGCAAAGAACCGCTACGCCAGATCCCGTTTTTGCGTTGGGATAGTTCGTCAGGGAGGAAGATCTCGACCACCGCTACTCTCGTGTCAGTTGATAACGGAAATGATGCCTTTAAAGGTGCGATGCTACACGCGCACACTCCCTTCTTACGCACCAGACGAATCATCACAGCCTATGCTCCAGCGAAAAAGCTTGGTGGGACAAGTGAGGGCATCACTACCTGGCAGGTCAATGACTCTGAAGAGTTTTGGGTCGGAGAGGATGCCTTGATGATGAAGGCAGAAAGCCTCCCCATTGGCATGACTGGAGATCGCCTCCCGGATGAACGCTATCGTCGCTACCTCTTTGCCTGTCTGGTGGAATTGCTCCTGGAAGCGGGATATGGCACTCCTTCCCACGAATCTCAAAGGGAATATGATCTCTACCTTAGTTTCGGCCTTCCCAATGAAGAGGTAAGTCGCGGTGGGGTGAATGATATGGTACGAAGGGCATTGAATCCACTCCTCAACACAACCTATACCATTCGCCGTACTGATGAACGCGGAAGGGTCACGATCTGGATTCTCCGGTTAGTCGAACTCAACCCGTATCCACAGACCTTCGGCTCTTTTGTGACGTGGTACTACACCGTTGATGGAACTCCTGTGGAGACCGATATCGTCAAGCACCTCACATTAGATATTGGAGGTGGTCAATTCCATCAGTGCGAGGTTACCCTCCAACATCAACTTCAGGGAATGCCAAAAATGCGGATGGCAGCTTCGCTGCTGGATGAAGGAACAATTGCTATTGCACGTGCTGTACGCGAGCAGGTTCACACGCAGCATCCCGGCATTCGCCTCTCAGATGTAGAAGCGCAAGAGGTATTGGTTAGCCGACATATTCACCTTGAAGGGCGACTTACTTCCGTCGATGGCATCGTCTCAGAGGTCATCGCGGCACGATCGCAAAATCTGCTAACTCACCTGCGCCACCAGCTTCAAGATCAACGCAGCTTTCTCATGTTTACCGGCGGAGGTTCTATTCTACTAGCTCAATCCCTTCAAGAGTTGGTGCGAGCCAATCGCGGCTCTCAGAGCTTTTTGTTCGTGCCGAAAGAACTGGCCTCTGTTCTCAATGCCATCGGAGGCTTTATCCTGGCCCAGGCCAAAGCCCAGAAAACGGTGGGACGAATACAGGAGACAAGAGAAACGCAATGAGTGAACCCTTTTCTCTGCGGAAAATTCCTCCTGATACGTTGGAGTTGGCAAAAGAACTCAGTACACAAACAGGTCTATCGCTCAACGACGTGTTTCGTCTCGCACTTGCCAGCGGTCTATTAGTAGAAGTGACGAAAGTCGCGCCGGGATCAGATGGAACACTGGTAGGTTGGGAAGGCTTATTGCTGGCGAAAGCGTTACGGCGGCATCTGGGTTCAGCGATTGATTTGCTGCTAGAGTATGGACAACACCCATATCAAGCGACGATGAGTAGCGGAAATGGGCTACCAGTTCTCAATGCGTCTCGGAAACCCACGACTCTCGTGACGCAAGAAAAGAATCAATTCCCGAAGCATTCCATCAATGACGATTTAGACATGCTTGACTTTGGCGATGGCCTTTCGGAAACGCCAGAAGCCAATGGATAGTTTTCATGCGGATCGTCTATGCCTCTTACCGGCACAATCCGCATGAAACAATTTTTGAGAAAGGAAAATCAATGACACACAGAGGGCATGGAGAAGGGACCATTTATCATCGCCAGGATGGGAGATGGGCAGCAACTATTACAATTGAGATGGGCAAGCGAAAGACCTTTTATGGGAAGACTCGCAAGGAGGTTCAGGAAAAGCTCAAAATTGCCTTGCGCGAACAGCAGCAAGGAACATTAATTACCGCACCGGAACAAACCGTAAAGCAATTTCTTGACGATTGGTTAGAGAATTCGCATAAACAGAACGTCCGACCCCGCAGCCATGAACGGTATGAACAAATTGTGCGGCTCCATATTCTGCCATCCCTGGGGAAAGTTCAACTGCAGAAACTTGCCCCTCAGCAACTGAAAAAACTCTATGCAGAGAAGCTCAAAGAAGGCCTTTCCGCAATCACGGTTACCGCTGTCCATAACTTACTGCATCGGGCATTGGATGATGCAGTAAGGTGGGATCTCCTCGCTCGAAATGTGTGCGATAGAGTTTCTCCTCCTCGCAAAGAGCACAGGGAGATTACCCCGCTGAGCGTGGAGCAAATTCACCTCTTGTTGGAGG